>CAZNGC010000138.1:0-3397 GCA_964572435.1 uncultured Planctomycetales bacterium
ACGCCATTTACCAGCGGCGCGGCCTTCTTACGGTTATGAATGATTATCCCCACGAAACCCAGACGTTTTTCCATGCCCCCTCCTTTGATAAAAAATCCCAACTCTTTCGCAAAAGATCCTGCAAGAAAGTTGGGATATTGCTAAATCCTTCCCTTGATCTCAGAGCCAAACCGGCTCCTTGCCGCAGGATCTTGAAAAATATATTTTATTTGGCGTAAACCTTGCGCGCCTGGTAATGCGTATGCAGAAGGTGTTCGGACTTCTCGCTTAACGGCTTACCCAGGAACTCCTTGTAAAGCTGCTGCACAAACGGATTATCGTGAGAACAGCGCCGTTCTTTTTCCTTGTCATCCTGGTAGATGCCCGCAGCACGCTTCTCCCTCAATTCATCGGTAACCCCGTAAGGCTGTCCGCCTCCGCCGACGCATCCGCCAAGACAAGCCATTACTTCGATAAAGTGATACGGCGGCTCTTCCCCTTTTTGCTCGGCCTCGCGAACCTTGTCCAAGACATATTCCACATGGTTTAACCCGTGGGCGACCGCCACGCGCACGCTCTTGCCGTTAATCGGGATCTCGGCAACCTTGACTCCCTCCAGACCCCTGATCTGGGTCAATTCAACCTTGTCCAGATTCTTCCCGTTAAGCAGGAAATAAGCGCTCCTTAAAGCCGCTTCCATTACCCCGCCGGTGGCGCCGAAAATAACCCCGGCTCCGGTATAATCTCCCAGGATATGATCCGGCTCTTCGTCAGGCAGATTAACAAAATCGATCCCCGCCTGCTTGATCATCCTGGCCAGCTCCCTGGTAGTCAGGGCCACATCCACATCCTGGCACCCAGAGGCATACATCTCTTCACAGCGTATAATTTCGTTCTTCTTGGCGGTGCAGGGCATGATCGAAACCACAGCTATGCTCTTGGGGTCTATATTATTCTTCTGCGCATAATAAGTCTTGGACAACACGCCAACTATCTCGTGAGGAGACTTACAACTTGAGAAGTGATCGATCATATCCGGATGGAACTTTTCCATAAAATCCACCCAGCCCGGGCAGCAGGAAGTAAACAGGGCCAAAGAACCCTTGCCGTGCGCGAACCGCTGGATGAACTCGCTGCCCTCCTCCATAATCGTGACATCCGCGCCGAAGTTCGTGTCGAAGACCGCCTTAAAACCCAGCCTTCTCAACAAGGCGTATAATTTCTTGGTCAGGTTGGTGCCAATAGGATAACCGAACGCCTCCCCTATTGCCACCCTTACTGCCGGGGCAATCTGCACCACACAATATTTACTCTCATCCTGCAGCAATTCCCAGACCCTGGCTGTTTCGTCAAGTTCGACTATCGCCCCGGTCGGGCAATGGTTGGAACACTGCCCGCACCTGATACAGGGAGAATCCGCCAGTTTTATGTCGCCTGCCGGTGAAATACGCGTGCAAAAACCCCTTTCCAGGAAAGATAATGCCCAGACATTCTGCATCTCCTGGCAAACCTTTACGCACCTGCCGCAACGGATGCATTTCTGCGGGTCCAGCACGATGGTGCGCGTAGAATCATCTTTAGCCACATCAGGAAGGAACTTCTGGAATGATTCCTCCCTGATCCCGAAATCCGCTACCAGGGCCTGCAATTCGCAATTGTTGTTGCGGCCGCACTGTAGGCAATCATTGGGGTGATTGGAAAGGATAAGCTCGAGCACTGTGCGGCGCACGGCGACTATCTCCGGGTCATGAGTGGTAATCTCCATTCCTTCTTCCAGGGGAGTGGAACAGGCACGCAGCATCTTCGGCGTGCCCTTGATCCTCACGATGCACAAGCCGCATCCTGCGCCCGGAGGCAGATCCGGATGTTTGCAAAGAGTGGGAATCTTGATCTGGGCCTTTTTCGCCGCATCTAAAATAGAAACCCCTTCCTCCACTTCAACCGGTATATTATTTATCCTGGCCTTGATCATTTAATTACTCCTTGGCAATGGCATTGAACTTGCAGACTTCGAAACATTTCCCACAGCGCACGCATGTCTTGGGGTCGACGAAAAATCCTTTTTCCTTATCCCCGCTTATGGCGTTCACCGGGCAATTAATCACGCAGACCCTGCAGCGCTTACACCTATCCTGAATAACGTTATAATTGACCAGGTGCTTGCATTTATGCGAACGGCATTTCCTGTTTACGATATGGTCCTTGTATTCATCTTCAAAATATTTTATAGTCGAAATTACCGGGTTGGCTGCTGTCTGCCCCAGGGCGCAGAGAGAAGCCTTCTGCATCGCCAAGGCTATCCTCTTGAGCTTATCCAGGTCTCCCAGCTCGCCCTGACCCTCGGTAATCCTGTTCAGGAGCGAAAGCATCTGGTATCCTCCTATGCGGCAGGGAACGCACTTACCGCAGGATTCGTCCACGCAGAAACCCAGGTAAAACTTGGCGATATCCACCATGCAGTCATCCTCATCCATAACGATCATGCCGCCTGAACCCATGATCGAACCCAGTTTCTGCAGGTTTTCGTAATCTACCGGGGTATCCAGGTATTCTTTGGGAATAACTCCGCCGGAGGGCCCGCCGGTCTGTACAGCCTTGATATCCTTGCCGGAAAGCATCCCGCCGCCTATATCAAAAACTATCTCCCTTAAGGTGATCCCCATGGGCACTTCTACCAACCCGGAATTCTTGACCTTTCCGGTAAGCGCGAAAACCTTGGTCCCTTTAGACTTTTCCGTGCCTATGGATGCATACCACTGGCCGCCTTTCAATATTATCGGCGCGATGTTCGCCAGGGTCTCTACGTTATTTATCGCAGTAGGTTTGTCCCAAAGCCCTTTTATCGAAGGATACGGCGGACGCGGACGCGGCGTTCCGCGCCTGCCTTCAATGGAAGCGATAAGCGCGGTCTCCTCGCCGCAGACAAACGCCCCGGCGCCCAAGCGTATATCGATATCGAAACTGAAATCGCTGCCTAAAATATTCTTGCCGAGAAAACCGTAATCATACGCCTGCTTCAACGCCTTTTCAATCCTCTCCACGGCCAGCGGATACTCCGCGCGCACGTAGAAATACCCTTTTGATGCGCCTATGGCATAACCGGCAATAATCAGTCCCTCGATAACCGAATGCGGGTCGCCCTCGAGAACGCCCCTGTCCATATATGCGCCGGGGTCACCTTCATCCGCGTTGCAAATCACGTATTTTTGCTTCTCGGGGGTCTGGCGCGTAAATTTCCATTTCATCCAGGTGGGGAAACCCGCCCCTCCCCTGCCTCTTAAGCCGCTCTTCTTCAACTCCTCAATGACATCTTCAGGTTTATAATCGCCGACTACCTTGCTTAAAGCAAGATAGCCGTCTTTAGAAATATACTCATCTATATTCTCCGGATCTATCTCGCCGCAATTACGCAGGACTA
>CAZNGC010000139.1:0-2160 GCA_964572435.1 uncultured Planctomycetales bacterium
TCTCGGGGTGGGAGTGGCCCTGCGCGGGAAGGATGAGTTCAACCTGATCATACCTTATGTACGCCTGCGCAGGCAGGACCAGTCCGGAGACGTGATCCTTCTGGATACCAGCGTAATTATCGACGGAAGGATTGTGGATATCTGCAAAACGCGTTTTCTGGGAGGCAAGGTGGTCATTCCGAAATTCGTGCTGAGGGAATTGCAGCAGATTGCCGATTCCACCGATCCGATCAAGCGCCAGCGGGGCAGGAGAGGCCTGGAGATACTCAATACCATCCAGAAAGAGTCCGGAATGGATATAACCATCCATGAGCAGGATTTCTCCGAGACTTCGGAAGTGGATGCCAAACTTGTCTTGCTTGCCAAACTCATCGAGGCGAAGATCCTTACCGTGGATTTCAACCTGAACCGCGTGGCGAGTATCCAGGGGATAAAGGTTTTGAACATAAATGAACTGGCCAACGCCTTAAAGCCCGTGGTCTTTCCGGGAGAGGAGATGCGTATCAAGCTGATCAAGGAAGGCAAAGAACACAATCAGGCCGTGGGCTATCTGGATGACGGGACAATGGTGGTTGTGGAGGATGCCCGTAAGCTGATCGGCCAGGACGTCAAGGTGGTGGTCACCTCGGTCCTGCAGACCCAGGCCGGCAGGATGATCTTTACCAGGATCGATAAATAATGCTTAGCGCGATCGTGCTGGCGGCGGGAAAAGGCAGGCGCCTGAAGAGTGCCTGTTCCAAGCCGCTGGTGAAAATAAACGGCAAGCCGGCATTGGCTTATTCCCTGGAGGTTTTCGACAGACACGCTGAAATAGATGAAATTATCGTAGTGTCTAATTCCGCCAACCGCGGACAGGTGTCTTTTTTGCTGCGCAAAGGGGCTTACAAAAAAGTGAAGGCCCTTGTTTTGGGAGGCAGGCGCAGGCAGGATTCGGTTTATAACGGCCTTGGCGCGGTTGATCCGTCCAGCAGGTGGGTGCTCATACACGATTCCGCCAGGCCGTTCATCGAAAGCGGGTTTGTAACCAAAGTTATCCGGGCAGGGAAACAATACGGGGCTGCCTTGCTCGCGGTGAGGCCCAAGGCGACGATAAAGTCATGCGGCGGCATGTTTGTCAGCCGAACCCTGGAACGCGGCAGCCTTTGGGAGGCGCAGACCCCGCAGGTTTTCAGGAAAGATATCCTTGTTGAGGCCTGCAGTAAGTACCGCTGGCAGGACGTTACCGACGACGCCTCGCTGGTTGAGAGATCGGGAGCAAAGGTAAGGATCGTCGAGGGGAATTACGAGAATATCAAGATTACCACCGCGGATGACCTCTTGCTGGCAGGCCTGATCGTTAAAGGAAGGAATGTATAAGACTGGTATAGGTTTTGATATCCATCGGCTGGTTGAGGGAAGACCTTTATTCCTGGGAGGGGTGCAGATCCCCCATGCCAAAGGCCTGCTCGGCCACTCCGATGGAGACGCGTTGATACATGCGCTTTGCGACGCCCTCCTGGGTGCCATGGCCTCCGGCGATATCGGGGAACATTTTCCGGATACCGACCCCCGGTATAAGGATATTGCCGGCTCCAAGATTCTCGAAGCTGTCATGGGGCTGCTCGCCAAGAACGGGTACAGGATCAATAATGTCGACCTTATCGTTATCGCCCAGGAACCGAAGCTCGGGCCTTTTAAGAAACAGATCAAGGAAAACCTTTGTTCGCTGACGGGCGTGGATGGGAGCGCCCTGAATATCAAGGCGAAGACCAACGAGGGCCTGGATTCCGTCGGCAATAAAGAGGCGATCGCTTGTTACGCCGCGGTTTCTTTGCGGAAGGCTTGAGTATAAACATTGAAGGAGGCAGTATGGTTTGCATCATAAACGTTTTGATTATAGTGGCGGCGCTTTTCGCCTTAAAGCTCGCCGTCCTTTCGTTTTTATTTTATTCCGATGTGCGGGCCGCGCAGAAGAGGGACCCCGCGGCGAAGAGCTTCCTGGAGATAATCCTGCTTTACCAGGGGCTGCATGCTTTGGTCTATTACCGCATCGCCCACCTCTTTTACAGGATACATTTATTTTTCCTGGCCAGGGTAATCTCGCAGTTTGCCCGCCTTGCGACGGGGATCGAGATCCATCCCGGCGCGCGGATCGGCAAGCGCTTCTTTATCGACCACGGC
>CAZNGC010000139.1:2170-3395 GCA_964572435.1 uncultured Planctomycetales bacterium
TTTGCGCCAGGGCTTTTCGATGGCCGGTCCGCGCGGCATGGTGGTGGTTATCGGGGAAACGACCATAATCGTAGACGACGTGCTGCTTTATCAGGGAGTTACTCTCGGGGGGACGGGCATCGTCAAAGGTAAACGGCATCCGACCATCGGCAATAACGTGGTTGTCGGCGCCGGGGCGAAGGTTTTGGGAAATATCAATATCGGGGATAATTCTTATATCGGGGCCAATGCCGTGGTGATCAAGGATGTGCCAGCCGATTCCACGGTGGTCGGCGTACCCGGCAGGATCACCAAGCAGGAAGGCAAGAAGATAGATATAAGCCTGGACCACGCCCATATCCTGGACCCGATCATGCAGAGCATCGAAGAGCTGGAATCCAGGCTGGATAAAATGGAGAAGAAATAAGGACCAAGGTGTTTGTTCATGCCTATTTTCATATATAATTCCCTTTCCAGGAAAAAGGAAGAGTTTGTCCCCGTAGAACCGCAGAAGGTGAAAATGTATGTATGCGGCCCCACGGTTTATGACGAGCCTCATATAGGCCACGCCCGCAGCGCTTACATTTTCGACCTGATCAGGCGTTACCTGGATTTCAGGGGGTACCGGGTCGAGTTCGTGCGCAACGTCACCGATGTCGACGACAAGATAATCAACAAGGCCAGGGATGAATTCCCGGGCGAGGAACTGAATTCCAGCTTCAGGAAGGTGAGCGAGAAATACCTGGCGTCTTACCACCGGGCCCTGGAAAGCCTGGGGATTGACGGTTCGGGGATAAAAGAACCCCGGGCCAGCGAGTACATCTCCAGAATGCTGGACTTCATCGGCGGCCTGATCGCCAAAGGCGCGGCTTATGTTTCGGAAGGGGATGTGTATTTCGACATCAAGAAGGCCGGGGATTACGGTAAATTGTCCCACCAGGCGTTGGAGAAAATGGAGGCCGGATCAAGGATCTCTCCCGGTGAGAAAAAAAGAGACCCTTTGGATTTCGCCTTATGGAAATCCGCCAAGCCAGAGGAGCCTTCCTGGGAGAGCCCCTGGGGCAGAGGCAGGCCGGGCTGGCATATCGAATGTTCCGTGATGAGCTCGGATATCCTGGGGGATGAATTTGATATCCACGGCGGCGGGATCGACCTGATCTTCCCGCACCACGAGAATGAGATCGCCCAGTCCGAAGGCGCCGGTAAGAAATTCGCCCGCTACTGGATACACCACGGCCTGCTTACC
>CAZNGC010000140.1:0-3342 GCA_964572435.1 uncultured Planctomycetales bacterium
ATTGCCACGGTAAGCCCGAAATCCCTGTTAAGCCTTCTGATCAAATCCAGGATATTCACCTGATGAGCGATATCCAGATGCGCCGTAGGTTCGTCCAAAAGGATAAGTTCCGGCTCCTGGGCAAGAGCCCTGGCGATAAATACAAGCTGCCTCTCTCCTCCGCTCATCCTCTCTAAAAGACGGTCCTTCAGTTTGAGAACCCCGGTAAACTCCATAGCCCTGCTTACCGCTTCACTATCCTTTATGGTATCAAAAAACTGTAATCTCCCGTAATAAGGCATCCTGCCAAGAGAAACAAACTCCTCAACCGTAAAGCCTGCGGCAGAAGCACTCTGGGAAACTACGGAAACGCTCTTTGCCAGGAGTTTCGGGTCCATTGTCCTTATATCCTTGCCGTACAACATAACCCTGCCTCCGGAAGGTTGAATAATCCTTGATAAGGCCCTTAAAAGCGTGGTTTTTCCTGAACCATTAGGACCGATAATCCCCAGGAACTGGCCCTTATCCACTTGAAAATCAATTTTCGAAAGCACGGTATTCTTATCGTAGCCGCAAGTCAGATTCTCTACTTTGAGCATGCCTTTGGCGTTAAACATTCTTTCTCCTCGCCAGCGCGTAAACAAAAAAGCTGCCTCCCAGTATCCCGGTAACCACCCCGACCGGAAGTTCCATAGGAGAAATAATAACTCTCGCCAGGGTATCGCAGAAAACCAGGAAAGCGCCTCCTAAAAAGAAGGAGGCCGGGATCAATAAACGGTGGTCCTTGCCGGTAAAGATCCTTACGAAATGCGGGACTATCAAGCCTACGAAACCGATCATCCCCGCGACGGAAACACTCAAACCGGTAAGCAGGGAAGCAATGATAAAAAGCAGTTTCTTGCTTCGTTCCGTACGCACACCCAAATGCATCGCCTCCTCTTCGCCCAGGGAAAAAGCGTTAAGGTCAAGACAAAACAGGAACGATATTGCCAAAAGTATTATTGCCGCCAGGGCGGTAAACCTGATAATCAACCAGTTCGGTTCGTCCAGAGAACCCATTATCCAGAAAATTATCCCGTGCATGTCTTCGGCGCGCGATAAAGACATAATCAGCATGATCAGGGAAGATGATATAAAACTTATCATCACGCCGTTAAGGAGCAGGCTTTCAAGCCTTATCGCCCCCTTTCTCATATTGAGCAGATACAGCAAGATTATGATCGAAGCGGCGCCAAAGAAACCGAATACAGGCAGGGTCAATATATTGCTCCTGTATAGCCTAAGAATGATATTCAACGACGCGCCCAGCGCCGCGCCTCCGGAAACCCCCAGGGTATAAGGTTCTACCAGCGGATTGCGAAACATCCCCTGGAGTATTACTCCTGCCAATGCCAAGGCGCCTCCAACGGCCAGCCCCAATATGATCCGCGGGAAACGAATATCAAAAATAATAGCGTACTCCGCGCTTCCCTTCCCCTCAAGGAATAGCTGCGCCACTCTCTCCAGCGGTATGCCGGCGGAGCCGAGACAAAGAGAAACAAGCGCCGCCAAAACGAATATCGCCGCCAAAACCGATAATGCAATGACGAATTTAATTATTCTTTTGTTCATTTTCCGGATGCAGCATGACAGATATCCTCTCCAGCGCCCCGGCAAAACTAACCGGGGTCGGAGAACAAAACTCATAGCTGTCTACAATATAGATACGGTTATCTCTTACCGCGGGGATACTCCGGTATTTTCTCCACAAACCTTCTTCTTCTTCACCGACTATCCCCATGGTCGTGATAATTATGACATCGGGGCCAAGCTTAACCACGCTCTCCCTGCTGAATCTCCCGTTCCTTCCTTCTGGCCCGATATTCCTGCCTCCAGCCATTTCGATTATATCGTTGATCAAGGAAATCCTACCTGCCACCCAAAGCGGTTTTGCTCCTGCCTGAACAATTACCCCGGGCCTGGACAGGCCGTTAACCGAACTCTTGACCGCATCCACGCGGCCGCGAGCCTGCTTCAATATCTCCCGCGCTTTTTCCGTTTCCCCGAGGTAACCCGCCAATTCCAGAAATTGCGCGCACAATTGCTCGAAATTATCCGCGGCGGCAAAAACAACAACCTTGATCCCCAGGCCTTTTAATTTCTCTATATCTTTAGGATTGACCATGGACGTGGCAAACACCAAATCCGGCTTGATTGCCGTTATCTTCTCCACATCCGCTTCCACCGCGCTGCCGACCTTTTCTTTTCTCGCGGCCTGCGGAGGTTTCAGGCAATAAGTGGTAACCCCAAAAAGCTTGTCTTGCGCCCCCAACAGGTGAATCTCTTCGGTAATCGAAGGCCCCAGGGAAACCACCTTATTTGCCCGGGAGGCAGCCTTTGCCTCCTGACAAAAGAATAGGGCGGATAAACAAAATACCGCCAGTGCCGACATTACCAATACCCTGCTCTTGCGCATCTTTTCTTTCATCATAAGAAACCAGCCAGCCTTCACGAAAAAATCTTTATATAAAACGCCTCTGCCGCAATCATCATCAACAGAGAAGAAAGATAACATACTCTTACGCTTTGCCCGATGTGTTTAAGTTGTAAAGGTTCTGGGCCATCGCCTAATAAAGGTTTATCCACCGCCAGTCCTCCGTAGAAATTCCTTCCTCCGAGCCGGATGCGCAAGCCTCCCGACATAGAGGCCTCCGTCGTATCGCTGTTTAAAGACGGACCCTTGAAAACATACCTTGCCGCCCACCTGAAAGAACCCGCCCAGTCCTTACCGCACAAGAATGCAGATGCGCTTATCGCTAAAGCCGTTATCTTGGAAGGGACCAGGTTAAACAACCCGTCAAGCCTGGCTGCCGCCCAGCCGAATTCGGCGTAACGCTCGTTCCTGTGCCCGACCATGGAGTCCATTGTGTTTACCGATTTATAAAACCATGCCAGCACCGGCCCTCCCAGAAATGCGTAAAAGAGCGGAGCGACAATTCCGTCCATAGTGCTTTCCGCCACGGTTTCAACGGTTGCCCTGATTATCTGCGCTTCATCCATATTTGCCGTATCCCTGCCTACAATCATAGAAAGTTTTTCCCTGGCCGCTCCGATATCTCCGTTCTTCAGGCATCTCTCTACCTTCCCCGCTTCATCCGCAAGCGCTCTGGTAGAGATGGAAAAATACACAAGTAATACAGAAACAGCAAAATATAAAGCTGGATGTGCGGACAAGCTTAATTTCAAGATTGTCCACGCAATAAAAATTACCGTAGCGCTCACCAAAACAACCAGGATAACCCCGGCAACTCTCCTGTTATATTCTTGCTTATTCAAACGGATATCCAGGAATCTTACCAGCCTGCCTATAAGCCTGACAGGATG
>CAZNGC010000141.1:0-3311 GCA_964572435.1 uncultured Planctomycetales bacterium
TGCAGGGTTACGCGCACGGCCAGCAGAAGAGGGATTTTATATACGTATAAGACGCGGTTGAGGTGATGTATTATTTTTATGAGCGTCCCGGCCTGGGCGGTATATATAACCTGGGGACCGGGCTGGCGCGCAGCTGGAACGATCTGGCCAGGGCGGTGTTCTCCGCGCTTAAAATCCCTGCGAAGATAGAGTATATCGAGATGCCTGTGGAATTAAGAGAGAGGTACCAGTATTTTACCCAGGCGGACATGTCCAAACTGCGCGCTTGCGGCTGCCGGCATAAATTTATGAGCCTGGAGGAGTCCGTGAAAGATTACACCTCTTACCTTAATACCAATTCTTATATCTAACGGCTGCTGTCCCCATTGTGATTTATTTTGACATTGCCGGGTATTTTTGTTATAAATTTAAAGAGCTAACAGATGATTGAGAATTCAACGCTTTCCGAAACTCCTCTTGTTGATAAACACAGGAAACTGGGAGCCAAGCTTGCCCCTTTTGGGGGCTGGCTGATGCCTATCCAATACAGCGGCATCATAGAAGAACATAAGTGGACGCGCCAGAACGCCGGCCTGTTCGATATCTGCCATATGGGCGAGTTTATGGTCGAGGCAGACCTCTCCTCATCGAACTTTTCAGGCCTGCTGACGGTTAATCTGGATAAGATGCAATCAGGTTGCTGCCGTTACGGTTTTCTGCTCAATGAGCAGGCGGGGATAATCGACGACCTGGTCATTTACAGAATTGCCGCTTCCCGATGGATGATTGTGGTGAACGCCGCAACCACCGGAGGGGATTTCGCTTACCTGCAAAAACATCTTACCGGCGTAAAGGGCCTGGAAAACGTGTCCGGGCAACTGGGGAAACTTGACCTGCAGGGCCCGGCATCCGGGGATGTTCTCGCAGGATTTGCCGGCGAAGGCATCAGGAAGCTTGGGTATTATACCTTTGGTTATTTCAATGTCCTGGGGGAGGATATCATTGTCAGCCGCACGGGCTATACCGGCGAGCTTGGCTACGAATTGTATATGCCCAATACCGGGATAGCGCGTTTATGGGATGAGCTTCTCGGCGACAGCCGGGTCAGGCCGATAGGCCTGGGCGCGCGCGATACCCTGCGCCTGGAGATGGGCTACAGCCTTTACGGCCACGATATTGACGAAAACACCACGCCGCTGGAAGCAGGGCTTGGCTGTTTCATCGACTGGGACAAGGAGTTTACCGGGAAGAAATCCCTTATCGAGCAGAAAGAACGGGGGTTAGCCCGCAGGATGGTATATTTCGCGGCAGATTCGCGCCGCTCTCCCCGGGCCGGTTACCGCATATTCTACAAAGACAGGGACGCCGGATACGTGAGCAGCGGTTCGTTTTCTCCATCCCTTGGCATAGGCGTCGGCATGGGGTATGTTACGGAGGATATCCGCAAAGGGGAAGAAATCGTGCTCAAGGAAAATTCGGTTTCCATAAACGCCAAATTGACAGGCAAGCCTTTTTACAAGAACGGCAGCGCAAAATCAGGAGAAATAAAATGAACGTACCGGAAAACCTTTTATACACTAAAGACCACGAATGGGCCAGGGTAGAGGGAGAGAACGCGGTGGTCGGTATTACCGACTACGCGCAAGGCGCCCTCGGAGACATAACCTTTATCGACCTGCCCAAACCCGGCGCCCGGATTAAACAGTCCGCCTGGTGCGCGACGGTGGAGTCGGTCAAGGCAGCTTCGGATGTTTACGCGCCGCTTTCCGGAGAGGTGCTGGAAGTGAATACGGAATTGTCCGCCCGCCCCGAGGCGGTAAACAAAGACCCTTATGGCAAAGGGTGGTTGGCGGTAATCAAGGCCGCCGACCTCGGCGAGAAGAGCAATCTTATGGACGCCGCTAAATACAGGGAATACGCGGAGAGTTTGTCTAAATGAGTTATTCTCCTCACACGGAATCTGAAATAAAAGAAATGCTTAAGGCCATCGGCGCCTCCAGCGTGGAGGAGCTTTTCGATTGCATCCCCGCCGGCTTGCGGCCCAAGTCGTTCGATATCCCCGAAGGAAAATCCGAACCCGAAGTTATGGAATACCTGAAAAAACTTAGCGCTAAGAATGCCTCCGGCCTTACCAATTTCGTGGGCGGCGGTTTTTACGACCATTATATTCCGGCGGCAGTGGATGCTTTGGCCGGCAGGGCCGAGTTTTATACCGCTTATACACCTTATCAGCCGGAATGTTCCCAGGGATGGCTGCAGTCGATTTACGAATACCAGTCGATTATCTGTGGGCTTACCGGGCTGGATGTTTCCAACGCCTCGCTTTACGACGGCGGAACTGCCCTTTATGAGGCGGCGATGATGGCGGTGCGGCTTACCGGCAGGAAAAAAATTATCGTGGACAGCGGGGTAAGCCTGATTTACCGCACGATGCTTTATTCCTATACAAGCAACCTGGCGGTGGAATTCGTGGAGACACCGGTAGCGCACGGCCAGGCATGCAGGGAGGATATTTACAAGCACCTTGACGACAAGGCCGCGGCGGTGATCGTGCAGAACCCGAATTTCTTCGGGGCAGTGGATGATTTCTCCGACATAACACAGGCAGCGCATAAATGCGGGGCCTTGGCTATCGCTTCGGTTTACCCGGTTTCCCTGGGGGTGCTTAAGAGCCCGGCGGAGATGGGTATGGATATCGCTACGGGAGAAGGCCAGAGCCTGGGCATACCGTTATCTTTCGGCGGCCCTTACCTGGGGTTTATCGCGGCGAAAAAAGAGCATATGCGCCAGCTACCCGGAAGGATCGTCGGGGCTACGGTGGACAAGAATAATAAAAGGGGTTTTGTGCTTACCCTGCAGGCCCGCGAACAGCATATCCGCAGGGAGAGGGCGACGTCGAATATCTGTTCTAACGAGGCGCTCTGCGCCCTGCGCGCGTTGATTTATACATGCCTTATGGGCAAGGAGGGTTTCAGGGAATTGGCTATACTGAACCACCGGAAGGCGGAATTCGCCAAGTCCGCCCTGGATAAAGTAAGAGGGGTAAAGGTCAAACGCAGCGCCCCCACTTTCAATGAATTCACGGTATGCCTTCCCAAAAATGCCGATGAGGTCGTCTGCAGGATGATCAACAAGGGTTTTGCCTGCGGTTTCCCGCTGGGCAGGTTCTATAAAGGACTGGACAATTATTTATTGGTGGCGGTTACCGAGAAACGCACCAAGGAGGAGATTGTGCAGTTTGCCAACAGCCTGGAGGCGGCGCTATGCAGTTAATCTTCGAGAAAAGCCGCAGGGGGAGAAAGGGTTTCAGGCTCCCGGAGCCGGATGTGCCG
>CAZNGC010000142.1:0-3256 GCA_964572435.1 uncultured Planctomycetales bacterium
GAATATAAAAGATACGCCGATTGTATTCCTGACTTCGCTGGTAAGAAAAAATGAGGCGGGGCAGCAGGCGGGTTTTACCAAGGGGTATTCGCTCCTGGCCAAGACAGTGACTGTCAATGAGCTAATAACGTGCATTAAAGAGAATATCAGGCATTGAGCAAAAGGAAATGCGAAGATGAAGAAGGCGATATTTTTGTCCTTTGTTTTGTTTCTTTTCCCGTGTGTTTGCCTTGCTTTGACTGTTGATGATAACGGTTACGCCTGGATTGCCGCAAGCCGCGAAGAGAAATCCGGCGTATCCAGGCAACTGTCGGAAGCGAACGGGAAGGATTCTGCTTATTGGGTTGAGATGCTTGACGCATTCTACGGAGTTAATAATTGGCAGATAAGGTCGTTGAAGATCAAGAAGGTAGCTGATCAGATATCCCCGCTCGAACAGTCCGCGGGGAAGTCCGGGGAATAAATAAGGAGGGCGCATGGGAGAAAAAGCGAAGGTGGAAAAGTTCGTCAAGGATTTCCTGAAGTCGTGGATGAATTACGATACATGTTCACTTGACTCGATGGTGCTCGAGGACATGAATGCCCCGCATAGCGGCACCGTCGCCGATGAATATATCGTCGGGAAAAAGGCCCTGATGAGCAGGTTTGAATCCATCAGCAAGACAGGCCTGGACATGTCCACTAAGGTTAAGCAGAAGCAGATTACGGTTACCGGGGACAACCGCGCGGCGCATTTCGCGCTTAAATTCGATACCAGGGTTTATAAGAACGGTAAATTGGTCAAGAATATCGATAATGTGCGTACTACAGGATTCCTGGTAAAGAAAGGAAAAGACTGGAAACTGGCGGGCAGCCATATCTCTCTTCCGGTAAAAGGCCGGGTTGTGGAGTATAAAAGGAAAAAGAAATGATCACGCTTAAGGTTGACAAAAGTATATGTAAAGGTGATGGTAAGTGCGCGGAGGTTTGCCCGATTGGGCTCTTGCGCATGAATGAAGAAAAAGTCCCGGAGTTTATTCCCGGAGGCGGCGAGGTATGCATTAACTGCGGGCACTGCTTTGCTTTCTGTCCGCCTGGCGCGATTGCATTGTCTACCATGGACCCAAATGTTTCAGCCGCGATAGATTATTCCAAATTGCCGTCAAAAGAACAGGTGGAGATATTGTTAAAAGGCCGGCGCTCGATCAGGGTTTATAAAGACCAGGCTGTGGCAAAAGAGGAGATTGAGAAACTCCTGGATTGCAGCCGTTACGCTCCTTCCGGGATAAACCGCCAACCGGTAAATTGGCTGGTGATTAGCGGCAATGAGAGAGTGCGTGAGATGACCGCTTCGGTAGTTGCCTGGATGGAAGGGCTGCAGCGGGATAAATCGCCGCTTGTGGAGTCTTTTCGTTTCGACCGTTTGATCCGGGCCTGGGCCGGCGGAAAAGACCTGATTTGCCGTTTTGCGCCCTGTCTTGTCATCGCTTACGGGTTAAAGGATGACCCTTTTGTCCCGCAGTCATGCACCATAGCCGCTACCTATCTTGAGCTGGCGGCTTTTGGTTTTGGGATGGGCGCCTGCTGGGCGGGTTACGTGCATATGGCGCTCAACATGTCGGATAATGTAAGGAAAACCGCCGGTTTATCCGCCAGGGCGGCAGCAGGCGCGGTAATGATGGTCGGGCATTCGAAATACCGCTATAGCCGTATTCCCTTAAGGAACGCGGCAAAGATTACCTGGAAGGGCGCATAGATGGCCGGTTTAGGCAGGATGTTTATTTTCTTTGGTATTTTCATGATCCTCTTCGGCCTGATCTTCATTTTTGCCGGGAAAATACCGTTTATCGGCAGGCTTCCGGGAGATATCGAGATCCACAAGAAGGGGTTGGATGTATATTTCCCGCTGGCTACCTGCCTGATTGTCAGCTTATTGATTACGATTATCTTGAACATATTTACCAGGAGCAGGTAATGGCCAAAGTCCGCGCCTGCCTTTTATCCCTGGTTTTAGCCATTGGGCTCTGCGGCTGCGTTACCATCGGGCAGTCCGATTATCCTGTTTATCCCGGGTTCAAGAAAGCGCCTGCCGGGACTATTGCCAATCCGATTGTCGATAGCGATATCACTTTGGCCGAGGCGCTAAGGAAATACGCTCCTGTGGAGTTTAAGAACAGGCAGAGGATTGTGGATGTGCTCTATTATTCGTTCGACGGCAAGGTGCATAAGGGCCAGGTTGTCATCGAGGAGAGGCTGGTAGATGATATCCTGGAGGTATTCCGGGTTGCTTTTGAGAGCAAATTCCCGGTTAATTCGGCCATCCCGGTTTCGCATGGCCGCTTCCATAAGAATGGCGAGTGGAACAGCGACGAGCAGTCGATGCTTTCCAATAATACATCGGCCTTTAATTACCGCAAGGTTACCGGCGGCAGCAAGCTTTCCAGGCACGCGTATGGGTTTGCTATAGATATCAACCCGGTGCAGAATCCTTACATCAAAGGAGAGAAGGTTTTGCCGCCGGGTGCTGTTTATGACCCGTTTGCCCCGGGAACGCTTATACCGGACTGCCCTGTGGTGAGGACTTTTAAGCGCCTGGGGTGGACCTGGGGCGGGGAGTGGAATTCGTTGAAGGATTACCAGCATTTCGAGAAGGTGCTGCAGTAATTTAAGAAAGGGCGCTCTTATGAGTTCTTCCTGGATACGCATAACCAAATTGGTGGTAACGCTGCTTTTTGTGGTATGTATGTTCTTTGCCAACTTTATCGCGGTAAGGATAATGCTTGCTTACGGGGTGGAGATATATTTCTACGATAAACTCCTGGTTGCCTATGATATCGGCGGCAGGCAGGGGCTTAATGTCGAGTTAGACAAGATAAAGTCCGGAGACAGGTCTTCTCGCCAGGCGCAGTTGAGCAGTGATTTCTCGGCAAGGCTGGAGAGCGGGCTGGATGATCCCGAGGCGTTCCTGCGGGATAAGGTCGCTAAAAACAAGCAGACGGTGTCCTTTATCAGGGATAGCCGCAGCGCGGCGATTTCACTTATGCTCGTTCTGTTTGTCCTGCAGATGGTTTTAAGGCATTTGAAACGCCAATAACCTATTGACAAACAAGGGAATAGTGATACTATTAGCTAATTAACTGCTTGCCTGGTTTAAACAATCGTTAAACTAATATGGAGAGGGGGTGAATGAAATGAAGAAGGTGATTTTTGTTATCTTAGCTCTCTGTTTCGTAAGCTATTTAGCTTTTGCTCAAGAGGCTGCCAAGTCCGATAAGGC
>CAZNGC010000143.1:0-3219 GCA_964572435.1 uncultured Planctomycetales bacterium
GAATAGCCATGGAAGCGAACGGTTTTAGCGCGCATGAATTGATAGGCAGGATCAAGAATGGCCAAACGAACGCCGGGGCCGTGCTGGAGGCGCTTTATTCCCGCATCCAGTCGGTCGAACCCAAGGTAAAGGCTTATGCCAGATTCGACGGCATTAAACCCTTTGCGCATCTTCCGTATCTTCCAGGTTTTTTGTCGGGTTTGCCGGTGACCATCAAGGATAATATCTGCACGGAAGGCCTGAATACCGAGTGTTGTTCGAAAATACTCGCGGATTTTCGTCCGCCTTATGATGCTGAAGTTATCGCCAGGCTGAAAGCTGCCGGCGCAGTAATTTTCCCTTTTAAAGCCAACATGGACGAATTTGCTTTCGGTTCCTCCACCGAGAATTCATATTTCGGCCCGACCCGCAACCCCTGGGGCCTTGAGTGCGTGCCCGGAGGCTCTTCCGGAGGTTCAGCCGCAGCGGTTGCCGCAGGCGAGGCTATTTGGGCCTTGGGGTCGGATACCGGAGGCTCGATCCGCCAGCCCGCTTCTTTTTGCGGGGTAGTGGGGTTGAAGCCTACTTACGGGCGCGTTTCCCGCTTCGGCTTGATCGCTTTTGCCTCCAGCCTTGACCAAATAGGCCCGATCACTAAAGACGTGGAGGATTCAGCGATATTGGCAGGTATTATTTCAGGTTATGATCCGAAAGATTCGACTTCGGTAAACCTGCCTGTTCCCGATTATACCGCCAGCCTGGGGAAGGATATCAAAGGTCTCAAGGCAGGTATCCCCAGTGAATATTTCGTTGAGGGAATGGATCCTCAGGTTAAGGAGATCATCGATGAGGCTATAAGTAAACTTGTATCGCTGGGTGTCTCTTCCAAAAGGGTTTCTCTCCCGCATACGCAATACGCGGTGCCGGTTTATTATATTATCGCTACCGCGGAGGCCAGTTCTAACCTGGCGAGATTCGATGGTGTGCAGTATGGTTTTAGGGCGCCTTCCGCCAGCCTCATCGATATGTACAAGAAGACAAGAGCCGAGGGTTTTGGCGAAGAGGCGAAAAGAAGGATTATCCTGGGTACATTTGCCTTGTCTCATGGCTATTATGACGCTTATTACCTGAAGGCTTTAAAAGTACGCACCCTGATAAAAAATGATTTTGACGCCGTGTTCAAGGATTTCGATTTCATTGTTACCCCCACATCTCCGACTCCGGCTTTTAAAATAGGAGAGAAGACCGAGGATCCTTTACAGATGTATCTTTCGGACATATATACGATATCAGTTAATCTGGCGGGGATACCGGCAATTTCCATTCCCTGCGGGTTTACAAGAGAAGGGCTGCCGGTCGGCCTGCAGATTATGGCCAAACCTTTTAACGAGGAAATGCTTTTCAGGATAGCCCACGCATACGAACAAAGCGCTCAATGGCATAAACTTAGGCCGAAATTATGAAATATCAGACGGTTATCGGGTTAGAGGTACATTTACAGTTAAATACCAGGACAAAGGCTTTTTGCGGCTGCCCAATTGATTTCGGGAAGGCCCCAAATTCCTGCGTGTGTCCTGTATGCCTGGGATTGCCGGGAGCGCTTCCGGTTTACAACCGGCAGGCGTTGAATTACGCGATCAAGGTGGCATTGGCTTTTTCCTGCCAGATCCAGGAACATACTAAATTTGACCGCAAGAATTATTTCTATCCGGATTTACCTAAGAATTACCAAATTTCGCAGTATGACCTGCCTTTATCCCGTAACGGGCATTTGGATATAACCAGCGGCGGCGAGGTCAAACGAATCGGCATTACGCGTATACATCTGGAAGAGGATGCGGGGAAATTGATCCATGAAGATGATTCTAGCCTGGTCGATTTCAACCGCACCGGCGTTCCCTTGCTTGAGATTGTTAGCGAGCCGGATCTCTCCAGCCCCGAGGAGGCGTTCGAATACCTGACTAACTTGAAGAATATTGTCGAATACCTGGATGTTTCTGATTGCGATATGGAGAAAGGCTCTCTGCGTTGCGACGCGAATATATCCTTGATGCCGGAAGGCTCCAGCCAGCTGGGGGTAAAGACCGAATTGAAGAATATGAATTCTTTTAAAGGGGTCAAGGATGCCCTGGCGTTTGAGATTAAGCGCCAGACAGGACTGCTCGAAGAGGGCAAACCGATAATCCAGGAGACAAGGCTTTGGGACGCTGAAAGGGCAATTACCGCAGCCATGCGCACCAAGGAAGGGGCTAAAGATTACAGGTATTTCCCGGATCCCGACCTGACCGTCTTTGTCATTGAGAAGGATATGATTTCCGCGCTCGGCGGGCAATTGCCTGAACTGCCCCAGGTGAAAATGCGCAGGTTTATGAGTGATTACGGCCTCTGCGAGTATGACGCCAAGATACTGGTAGGCACGAAAAAGGACGCACAGTTTGCCGAAGAATGTATCCGTAAATATCCCGGGAAAGATAAAAAGGCCGTGGTTAACTGGCTGATCGGCCCTTTGCTTTCGGAAGCAAACAGCAGGAAAACCGATTTATCCGGGTTGAATATCGACAAAGACGAATTGATCAACCTGGTCGGATTTGTTGAAAATCAGTCAATTTCCCATCTTTCGGCAAAGGTTGTATTGACGAAGATGATCGATTCCGGAAAGCCGGCCGGGCAGATAATCAGGGAAGATAATATGGCCCAGATATCTGATTCCGGCGAACTTGACAAAATAATTTCAGAGGTCATCCTGGAAAACAAGAAGAGCGTGGAAAGTTTCAAGTCAGGCAAGACGAACGCGATGATGTTTCTGGTCGGACAGGTAATGAAAAAAAGCGCGGGCAAGGCAAATCCGAAGGTTGTTGGAGAACAGCTCAAACGGAGGCTTGCCGATGCGTAAGAGGACACTGGTTGTATTGATACTGGCTGTTATATTGTTTGCCGCTACCAGCGTATACTCCGCGGGGAAGAGGAAAAATGGCGGTGATGAAATATACCGTCAGGTTGAAGTATTTTCCGACGCCTTGGCGATTGTCCGCAGCGAGTATGCTGAAGATACAAAGACCAAGGATTTGATCTACGGGGCCCTGAAAGGCATGCTTGCCTCACTGGATCCGCACAGCCAGTTCATGGACCCTGAAACATACAATGAATTGAAGGTGGATACGGAGGGGAGATTTGGAGGGGTAGGGATCGAGATCACCGTAAAAGACGGTTTACTGACGGTAATCACCCCGATTGAAGATA
>CAZNGC010000144.1:0-3189 GCA_964572435.1 uncultured Planctomycetales bacterium
CTAGCGAAATGGAATTTTTGCTTATTTTGAACAATATGCCGTTCAAAATATATCTGGTTTCATCCAAGGATACCGCGAAAGAGGTTTGGTTCAGCATTTGTTTCAATACGGACTGGTCTATTTGAATAACCTCTTTATCCTTGAACTCCGGAAGTTTCGGAAATTCTTCCGCGGGCAGCCCGATTATTTTAAACTGGCAGGATTTTGTTTCTATAACGACCAAATTGTTCTTTTTAGTGTTCACTTCGACCGTAGCGGCCGATAATTCTTTTATAATTCCGCTAAATCTTTTAGCTGGAATAGTTATCGACCCTAATTCACTGGTATTCACAGGAATTACACAGCTTATCCCTATGTTCAGATCCGTTGCCGTTAACCTCAAAGTGTCTTTTTGGGCTTCCGCCAAAAAATTAGATAATATAGGTAAGGTGGATTTACTGCTTATAACGTTCTGAATGCTTTCAATACCTTTTACCAAAACATCTTTATCCACAGAAAATTTCATACTGTCTCCCACGGTTATTATTATGTTTTATTAAAAAGATATTTAGTCGTAAATAATAGTAATACCTGTTAATTCTGTGTAAATCTTTGTAAACATGAATGTTTTGTTCGAGTTACAATGGAAATTCCTGTTGAAATCCTGTGCCGATCATTGTTGAATGACTTGGATAATACGGGAAATCTTTTCTTTGAGTTCCGGAAGTTTTTCCAAGCTTTCTTTTATCTTGTTATACGAATGCAATACTGTCGTATGGTCCTTCCCGCCGAATGCGGCCCCGATCTCTGGTAAAGAAAGGTCGGTCATTTCCCGGCTTAAATACATCGCGACTTGCCGCGGTAGCACGATGGCCTTATTCCGTTTCTTCTGGCGCAAGTCTTGTATTGTTATCCCGAATTCTTCCACGACACACCGCTGTATAAAATCGATGGTCACAAGTTTTTTAGGTTCTTTCAAGAGGTCTTTCAAGACCTCTTTAGCCAGGTCCAGCGTAATTACCTTCTCTTCCATCAGCGCGTAAGCAATGATGCGTATAAGAGCGCCCTCGAGCTCCCGGATATTGGTTTTGATCAGCTGCGCTATGAAAAATATGACGTCGTCGGCGACTTCGACGGGTTCCCGCTCTATTTTCTTCTTGAGGATAGCGACACGCGTTTCGAAATCCGGAGGCTGCACGTCCGTGGTCAGGCCCCATCCGAAACGCGAAACCAGGCGGTCTTGGAGATTCGCGATATCGCGCGGCGGGCGGTCCGAGGAAATGATTATCTGTTTATGGTTATCGTACAAAGCGTTGAACGTGTGGAAAAATTCTTCCTGGGTCGATTCCTTTCCGGCGATAAAATAAATATCGTCCAGGACCAGCACGTCAAGGTTCCGGTATTTCGACCGGAACGCCGCGGTAGTTTTATGTTGTATGGCATCGATAAGTTCGTTGGTGAACTTTTCGGAAGGCATATAGCATATTTTCAGGTTGCCGAACGTATTCTTTATGTAATGGCATATCGCCTGCATCAAATGCGTTTTGCCAAGGCCCGCTCCGCCGTAAATGAACAGCGGGTTATAGATCTTGCCGGGGGCTTGCGCCACGGCCATCGAATACGCGTGCGCGTGTTTGTTCGACGGGCCGAGAATGAAATTTTCGAAAGTGTACCGCGAATTCAGGTTCAGCTGATCTCGGGCGGGGCGTTCCGGCGGGGCGTTTTCCGGGGCATGCGCGGGCTGCGGTTTCGGGACGTGGTGCGCCGCCACATCCAACTGCAGGGCCAGCCGCTTCCCCGTTATTGCCTCGACGGCTTGTTCTATAGCGGACTTATAGTGTTCCCACACCCAATCTTTGAAAAAAGAATCCGGGGCTTCCAGTGTAAACTGCGCTTCATCGCAGCTTTTAGGTTTTAACGGCAGTATCCACGTTTCAAAAACTACGTCGCCAAGCCGCGTTTTGAGCTTATCCGCGGCCGTCTGCCAATAAGTGTGTATTTTTGACATGTCTTAGCTGTTATTTAGCCCTGGTCGGGCTTTTTTTTGAGGCGTCCGGCACAATCCACAGACTATTCACAATCTGGATAAACCTGTGGATAATATTTTTTAAACAACACAACAGTATAAATTATTATATACAAAATCCAGGGCGCGTCAACAAAAAACTCCGGCCGTAAATAAAAAGGTTGACGAAATAAATTTTTGTGTTACAATTTTGTTTCAAACCTAAGGCTTTCTGTTGACTTGGGTTTTAAGCGTGTTATAATGAAAACAATAATTAAAAACGGAGAAGAAAGATGAAGAAACATATTAAAACCCGATCGAATATCGTCGGAAAACGCGTGCATGGTTTTAGAGCGCGCATGGCCACCAAGGACGGCAGGGAAACTTTGAATCGTCGTCGGAGAAAAGGCCGCAAGAAGTTAAGTGTATAAGTTAGCGCAACGCGTATTGCTTGCCGCTATCCGGTGTTATCAGCTTTGTGCCGGGAGCGTTTTTCCGTCCAGCTGCAGGTATTGGCCCAGTTGCTCGGAATATGCCCGGCAGGCTATAACACACTATGGACCCCTGAAAGGAGGGTGGAAGGCAATGCTAAGAATATGCAGATGCCATCCGTTCTCCCGTCGACCTCGATATGACCCCCTTCAATAAAGGCTTATAAATGGAAAAAAGACTGTTATTGGCGATTGCCCTTTCTTTTCTGGTCATAGCAGCATCCTCAAAGTTTATGCAAAAAAAGGAACCCACGGCCGTCGTTCCGGGTAATGGAACGATTTCGCAATCCGTGCAGGTTGCGGGAACAACGCAAGCCATAACCAGGACATCTGTGCCGGCGCCGGCTACCCAAAAAGAGCATATTTTCAGGAATTCCAGATATATCGTGCGTTTTTCCGAGCCATCCGCGGCAATTTCCTCCGTAGAATTCCCCCTTTATAGAAATTACCGACTGCCGTTGGGGGAGGGGCTTTTTTGGGCTGATAACGCTTTGGAGTTCGAACGTACCAGATCCGACGAGTCCGTTGTTGAATACTACGCCAGCAATAACGAACGCGAGATAACAAAAACGTATATTTTCTCTAAAGATAACTATACCATAGACTTGCGAGTAGTGGTTCGGAATAAGGTTTCCGGAACGATGGTGGTCCCCATGGTGCTAGGGCAGCTCGATTTTACGGTTAACATAGACGCTCCAGCGGCCAACACCATTT
>CAZNGC010000145.1:0-3162 GCA_964572435.1 uncultured Planctomycetales bacterium
AACGAAGGGATTTGATAGGGATGTCGGAGGAAGATAAGAAGCGTCTAATAGCAGAAATTAAAGATTACGCGGATAAACAGCCCATTTATTATTTTTGTGGTTTCGGCATGCATGATCATAAGGATCGAGGTTATTATACGGCGCATTTTTCTTGCAATGAGAAAAAAATATTAGATAAAGATGGTAATATAGAGGAGGGTTTTGAAAAGAATATCATCAAGAAGATTAAGGAAGGAAAGCTCGGTATTTAGGTTTAATTAATATAGTTCGAATCCCTTAACGGAACCGTGAGAGGGTGGGTCCGCACCTCATCAGCGCCCCCAGAAGTACCCCAATTTTTGAATTAAGCCTTTCGACGGAGACAGTTAATGCAGGGAATTGCAGGAGTGTTAATCGCAATTTTAGGAATTCTTTTTCTAGGTGTAATATCTCTTGGTGCCATACTATTAGTTCCGCTAAAGATAAAATATAGGAAAGAACTGAGACAAAAGAATTTAGAAGAGCTGAAAAAAGACGTATTTCAATTTGCAGAAGAATATTTTTTTTATCTCGGGAATGAGCATAGAACTGTTAAAGAATTTAAGAACTTAGTTCAAGCGCAAGACCTATCCGGGATAAAACGAAATTGGAAAAGGTTAAGCAGTGACTTTCGAACGCTTGAAAGAAAAGCGGGCCACACCGGCAGGCCATTAATTATGGATTATTATTGTTGGTACGAGATGTCAGTTAATGAATTAATAAGACGAACTCGTAAGTAAGGGCAGCGAGCTTTTTCCATTTTACCGCCCCAGTAATCAGCGAGGAATTATTTCTCTAAGTTGCAGTATTGAGTATATATTAAGGTAATCCCTATATATAAGCGTTATTTGCGAACCGAGAGGTTTCCCCTCATGCAATAGGAGGGGGACCCCAGTTTTCCGTTTATATCCGTAAGACAGAAAGAAAATCCTTTCCTGATCCTCCAAAATACTTGATATAGTAAGATATTGCTCCTATAATAAAACCAAACCGGATCAGGGAGGTTTTTCAAATATATTTATATTAAAGAATGAGGCATAATGAGAAAAAGATCGTTACAGAGTCGGGCTTTGTTCTGTTTATTTATCCTTTTTCTTGGTTTACCGCTGTCCTGTTTTGCGTATGATGCCGGTGATAAAGTTGCCAAGGATACCCGCCGGCTTCATCTCGACCTGGATCTTTATTTTTGGCCCGCCGGCCTCGAAGGGGACGTTACCGCAGAAAGTCATACCGCGCATACTAATGTAAAATTTGGGGATATTATCCATGATCTGAAGATGACAGGCAACGGCGCTTTCAAGATATATAAAGGTGATTGGTTCCTGTTCAATGATTTTATTTATTTGGACCTTTCGCATAAGGCCAGTGAAAATATACCGGCAATACCGGGTGCTTCAATTGACGCTACCCTTGATACGCGCGTCATTATGGATATGCTTGTAGCCGGCCGGCAATGGCAGGGCCGTGTTCCCTGGAACGTGTTCATAGGGGCCCGTTATTTTTACGGCAAGGTGAAGCTTGACGCCATGGAAAACCTGGGGCCTTTCAGCAATGAAAAAGTCGCGGAAAGATCAGAAGAGTGGGTCACTCCCACTATAGGCGGCGGGATAAACTTTTCTTTTAACAATAAATTGTCCCTTAATATCATCGGGGACGTAGGCGTCTGGGATAGGAGTTTCAGCTGGGAGGCCGTTCCCACGCTCTGCTGGAAGCTTAACGATATGTTCACCGCAGAGGCGGGGTACCGTCTATTGGATATACGGCATAAAGAGGACGGTTTCAAGATGGATACATTGATGCATGGCCCGATCGTCGGGATGAAAGTAACGTTTTAACAGCGGAAGGAGACATTTGCATGAAAAAGCTTTTTGTGGTTTTATTAAGTGCCGTGTTGTTTTCGTTCCCGTTGATGATTTCTGCCGAAGCCTGTACCGATTTTATGCTTAAAGCGGATGACGGCACAGTAATTAATACCCGTACCAATGAATTCGGTATTCCCGTGGATTCCAATATCGTATTTGAACCGTCGGGCAAGGATTTTTCCAGCAGCACGCCGGACGGCCAAAAAGGCCTAAGCTGGAGATCCCGTTATAGTTTTCTCGCCATGAACGGAGCAGGTTTAACGGAGCAATTTATCGACGGGATGAATGAATCCGGGCTTTCAGTGGGTTTATTGCTTTTTATCGAAAGTAAATACGAAACGATCGATAAAGATGACGCCGCTTCCGCCCTTAGCAACCTTGACCTTGTCTCCTGGATCCTCGGTAATTTTACGACTGTGCAGGAGTTGAAAAAGGAATTGCCTAATGTCCATGTCTGGCTGGAGAGCATCCCGAAACTTGGCGGTCCGCTCCCGCTTCATGTGGCTGTACATGATGCGCAGGGCAGCAGCCTCGTGATCGAATTTATTAACGGGGAAAAGAAGGTTTATGATAATCCTATAGGCGTTATGACCAATATGCCCGACTTCCCCTGGCAGATGACTAATTTGCGCACATATGTGGATCTCGATCCTGTTAATGCGGCCCCTAAGGATTTTTCAGGAGTAGCGATCAAACCTTTTGGCCAGGGCAGCGGCTGGCTCGGCTTGCCTGCAGACTGGACCCCGCCTTCGCGTTTTGTGCGTATCGCGCAGATGGTAAATAGCGTTTATCCGGCAAAAGACGCAAAAGCCGCGCTTAATCTGTCCATGCATATAATTAATAACGTTGATATACCTCTTGGCGTAATACGGGAAAAACAAGCGGACGGTTCTTTTATTTGCGAGTTAACGCAGTGGACCGTATTTAAGGACCTTACCAATAAAGTGTTATATTTTAAGACTTATGATAATCCTAATTTGCGGTTTATCGATCTGAAAGAATTATCCCTTCAGGGTAAAGGGAACTTAAAGGCACTGACAATACCTGTTACCGAAGGAGCCGACCCGCTGGATTTAACGGGGAAAATGGCCGCGAGGTAGCTAAATGGGCAACATATACCTGACCGAAGAAGGTTACGAAAAACTTGTAAAGGAACTCGAGACCCTTAAGACGGTAAAGCGCAGGCAATTGTCGAAAGCCGTCGGGGAGGCGAGGGCGCACGGGGATTTCTCCGCGCCCGCCGCTTATGACGCCGCGCAGGAAGAACAGGCGGTCAGTCCGC
>CAZNGC010000146.1:0-3140 GCA_964572435.1 uncultured Planctomycetales bacterium
TCCAAATATAAAATGCATCTAACAGTTGCTTCCGGTTAAAAGCATTCTCCCCTTGATGCGCACCTACTTTCCTTTGCAAAAACTGAAATCTTTCATCTTTTATACTTTGTAAAAACTGGAATTGTGCCTCTTTAGGAGTAATACACGCAGATCCCAAAAGCCTCTCATATGATACAGGAGAAGAAACCTTATTTATTTTCATTCCCTCAAAACATGTCTTCGTTCCTCCCCAGGTCTTAGGAAGACATAATAATTCAATCTTGTTCTCTGCATTGGTACAGAACTCAATCTTCCCATCTTTTCCTAAATTAGCTATTTGTGGTAATAATTCTACTTCTTCTAATAATTTCGGGTCTTTTATCTTAGTATAAAGAGAAACATCGACAATTTTACAACATCTCGATTTTAATATTTTGCCATTCCACAATATATTATTGTTTCTAGGCACAAATCTGGTAACGCTGGTAATCCCGAATTTCAAAACACAGGTATCTAAAAAACACTTCTTAACCATTTCCTAATTTCTCCACTACTTCCCTAAACTCCTCCAACGCAGATTCCAGATCTTTCACGATATCTTCAGCGATTTCATCGGGATCAGGTAAATTCTCCAGATCCTCCAGAGATTCGTCTTTGAGCCAGAAGATGTCCAGGCTGACTTTGTCGCGCTTGAGGATTTCCTCGTAGTCGTAGGCCTTGAAGCGCTCGCTTTCTTTGCGCTTGGCCCGGCTATCCGGGCTGTAGCACTTGATAAAATCAGCCAAATCCTCAAACTTCAGGGTATTTTCCTTCAAGGTAAAGTGTTTATTCGTGCGCAGATCGTAAAACCAGACCTTGGACGTCCAGGGCCTCTCCTGCGCCGGCTTCTTGTCAAAAAAGATCACGTTCGCCTTCACTCCCTGGGCGTAGAAAATCCCCGTAGGCAGACGCAAAATGGTATGCAGGTCAAAATCATGCAGGAGCTTCTTTCTTACCGTTTCTCCTGCTCCGCCTTCAAACAACACATTATCCGGCACCACCACCGCAGCCCGGCCGTGAACTTTGAGGATCGAAGCAATATGCTGGACAAAATTCAACTGTTTGTTCGAGGTCGTCGTCCAGAAATCATCACGTTCATAGGAATCTTTTTCCTTCACCGCCTTGCCGTCTTCACCGATCACCGTAGTCGAGCTCTTTTTGCCAAACGGCGGATTGGTTAAAACCAGATCGAAATGCTCACTGCTCTTAGCCGCTAAGGCGTCCGCTACTTCCACCGGACAGCGCTTGGAGCCGATTCCGTGCAGATACATATTCATCGCGCACAACCGGGCAACCGATTCCACGATATCCACGCCATACAAAGCCTCATTAACCATAAATTCCTTATCACCCTTGGAAAGCGTAGGATTATTCTTGATCACATAATCAAAAGCGTTCAGCAAAAACCCGCCGGTCCCGCAAGCAGGATCGCAAATCTTCATTCCCGGCTGGGGCTTCATCACTTCCACCATCGCCTTAATCAACGCCCGGGGAGTAAAATATTGCCCGGCGCCGCCTTTAGTATCCTGAGCATTCTTCTCCAGCAACCCTTCATAAATCACACCCTTAATATCAATATCCAGCCCCAGCCAGGTTTCACCATCAATCATATTGATTAACCGTTTCAGCTTCGCCGGATCCTGGATCTTATTTTGAGACTTACTGAAAATCCTGCCGATAATCCCGCGCTGTTTGCTTAATTCCCGCAGCACAGTAATATAATGCCCTTCCAGCGGCTCGCCATCCAGCTTCTTAAGCGACTTCCAGTTATACTTAGCCGAAATCTCGCTGTCATGCAACAGCTCATCCCGCTCATCAGACATCTTCAGAAAGAGCAAATACGTCAACTGCTCTACGTAATCGCCATAACTTACCCCATCATCCCGCAGCACATCGCAGTAATTCCATACTTTTTGAACTATCTCATTTTCGCTCATAGTTTACCTTGTAAAAATTAATTATTTAAACAAACTAAGATATTCCGATAAAGCAAACAACCTGTTGCGCGAAAATCCCGTAACTTCTTTTAAGAAACCGAACCGTTGAAAATCAGCGATCATCCGGGCGCCGGCGGCAAATTCAACCCCCAAACACTTTGCGGCATCGTTTATGGAAACCACCGGATGCGAAAAAAGGAAGAGCAAGAATTTCTGGGCAGGCTTGGCTTTTCGGCCTAAAGCCATTATCTTATCTTCATACGTTTTCCTAAGACTAACAATCTTCTCCAGCGTATCTTTTCCACTTTGCGCTGTCTGGGCTACTCCAGACAGAAAAAACCTAATCCACTGGTCCAGGTCATCGGAACTTCTCACCACAGTAAGAGAATCATAATAAGAGCCCCTGTTGCGTTCAAAGAAGTCGGATAAATATAATGTTGGCTTTTTTAGTATCTTCAAATCAACCAACTGCAACGTAATTAAAAGCCTGCCGATACGCCCATTCCCGTCTAAAAAGGGATGTATCGTCTCAAACTGATAATGGCTGATTGCTATTTTTATCAAATAGGGGATATCTAAATCCCGGTTATGCCAGAATTTCTCTAAATCAGTCAATAAATCCGGTAAATCATCCTGATGCGGAGGAATAAAAAACGCGTCCTTTAAATTAGACCCTCCGATCCAATTCTGGCTCCTGCGGATTTCACCGGGAGACTTATGCTGGCCGCGGACACCGGAAAGCAATTTTTCATGCGCCTCTTTAAGCAGGCGCATCGAAAGCGGTAATTTCTCCAGATCCTCAATGGCATAATTCATCGCCTTAATATAATTATGAACCTCCAACCAATCATCTTTTTTTTCGGGGTTGACCTCATTTTGCGGAAGCACAACTTCATCAATATTGGTCTGCGTCCCTTCAATGCGGCTGGAAGTAGTCGCCTCTTTAGCTACATGCATTTTTATGAAGAAATCCACATCCGGTACAAGGGTTGAATAGGCATTCAGCTCGCCCAGAAACCGCATCGCCTCTTCCAACAATAAAACAATCCTACGGTCTTTCCATTCATAAACCGTATTTACGAAAGACGGTAAGAAACTTTTATACTCGTATTGTTGTTTATAAGTACCAGCTTTAAACATTCTTCTCCTAACTAAATCCTTGTAATCTAAAACCTGCGGATTCTT
>CAZNGC010000147.1:0-3045 GCA_964572435.1 uncultured Planctomycetales bacterium
AGAATATCATCTTTGATGTAAGGGATAAGGTCAGGGTGGTCAAGGCGCGCAAACAGCATGTGGATGTGGCTTGGATCTCAAAGGAAAAAGAGATACAGAATTATGAGGCGCAGAGCGACCGGTATGCCGCCGGCCAGGTCTCTACCCATGACATGCTTGATTATCAGGACAACCTGGCGCAGACAGAACTTGATTATATCAATTCTTTGGTGCAATATAATATAGCGGTGATCGATTTGGATAAGTCCCAGGGCTTGACCCTGGCCAGGA
Organism: uncultured Planctomycetales bacterium; assembly: GCA_964572435.1. Classification (GTDB taxonomy): domain Bacteria; phylum Omnitrophota; class Gorgyraeia; order Gygaellales; family Profunditerraquicolaceae; genus UBA6249. Next base: position 271 of record CAZNGC010000147.1, read on the forward strand.
ACGACATAAAACTAGAGGAGTAACGTATGATGAAAAAAATAAAATTCCGCCTTCCTTTATACGCGTGCGCGGCCCTGATGCTGGCTTTGTTCTTTATCTTGTCCGGATGCGGACAGGTTTCCGGAAAGAGCGAAGAAAAAAGGGTTGTCCCGGTGATGGCGATGAGTGTCGAACGCAAAGATATCCAGAAGACCCTGGATTATGTGGGGGATATAAAAGCCGAAGATGAGGCGGCTGTATATCCTAAGGTAAGCGGTAAAATAATCGAGAAGCTCAAAAATGAAGGCGATACGGTAGTCAAAGGCGACGCGATCGCCTATATCGACCGGGATGAGGTGGGTTTTAAGTTCGAAAAGGCTCCCGTGGAGAGCCCGATGAGCGGGATCATCGGCAGGGTTTACGTGGATATCGGCACTCAAGTCAACCCGCAAACTCCGATAGCCCTGGCAGTGCACATGGATAACGTGAAAATCGACCTGGATATACCGGAGCAATACCTGCCCAAGGTCTCGGTTGGGCAGACCGCGCAGATCTATGTGCAGGCTTATCCCGAAGAGACATTTATCGGCAAGGTGTCGCGGATCAGCCCCGTGCTGGACCTGGAGACGCGCACCGCGCCGATAGAAATAATCATTCCTAACCCGAAATACTCGCTTAAATCCGGGATGTTCGCCCGGGTGGAATTAGTGATCGAGGAGCATAACAGCGTCCCGGTGATCTTAAAAGAAGCGGTTATCGGTAAAGACCCGGCTAACTATGTTTATGTTGCCGAAGATGGAGTTGCCCGCCAGAAGAATGTGAGGCTTGGGATACGCCAGGGTGTTTATTATGAAGTGCTGGAAGGATTGAAACAGGGGGATCAGGTCGTGGTAATCGGGCAGCAGCAGTTATATGACGGAGCAGCCGTGAGTATCGATAATAAAGGCAGGGCGGCAGTTAAAGGAGATAAATAGCATGGGCCTTCCGGAATTCGGAGTTAAGAAGCCGGTTACGAACATAATGATATTTTCGGCGATCATCATCCTGGCGTTGTACAGCCTGACGCGGCTGGGTATAGATTCCATGCCGGAGATCGAGCCGCCGGCGATATCCGTTATTTCTACCTATTCGGGCGCCAGCCCGGAGGACGTGGAAATAAAGGTAAGCGAGCCCTTGGAAAACCAGCTTGCCAGCACCCCGGGGATGGAAAAGATCACTTCCCGTTCGCTGGAAGGGCTTTCGGTTATCACTCTTAAATTCATCTGGGGGACAAACCTTGATGAGGCCTCCAACGACATCCGTGACCGCATCGACCTGGCCAAGCGTTATCTTCCGGATATCCCCGAAGAAATGGATAATCCGTATATTTTCAAGTTTAATACCGCGATGATGCCGGTACTTTACGTTGGGCTTACCGCGGATCAAAGCTACCCGGAACTTTTTGACATGATCGATAAAAAGGTGGCTGATCCTTTAAGGCAGCTGCCCGGCGTCGGCACGGTCCAGCTTATCGGAGGGCTGGAGCGCCAGATAAATATCTGGATAGACAGGCACAAGCTGGAGGGGTATGGTTTTTCCATTCTTGATGTCGAAAGCGTCCTCGAGAAGGAGAATGTCACCCAGCCGGCAGGGAATATCAAATCTGGCTTTACGGATTATCTTCTGCGCGTGCCGGGGGAGTTCGCTTCTCCGGATGAAATAAATTCAGTTATCCTGGGCAAGCGCAACGGAAACCTTATTTACCTCAAAGACGTTGCCCGCGTGGAGGATAGTTTCAAAGAGGTCACCCAGATCGTGCGCATCAACCGCAAGCCCGGCTTGATGATGATGATCCAGAAACAGACCGGCACCAACACCGTACAGGTCGCTACTTTGGTCAAGAAGAAGATGGATGAATTGCAGAAGATACTCCCTAAAGACGTGAAGATGCAGGTGCTTATGGATTCATCCGAAGATATCATTACTTCCCTTGAGACGCTCAAGTCTACCGTATGGACCGGAGGCGCACTGGTCATACTGGTGGTCTGGTTTTTCCTGCGGCAGTTCCTGCCCAGCCTGATTATCGCGCTGACCATCCCGTTTTCCCTGCTTATCGCCTTCATATATCTTTTCTTGAGCGGAAAAACAATAAATACCATCAGCCTTTCTTCCTTGACCATTGCTATCGGCATGGTCGTGGATAACGCTATCGTCGTGGTGGATAATGTTTACCGGCACCTGGAGAGGGGACATCGGCCAAAGGAGGCCGCGATATTCGGCACAAGCGAGATGTTCCTCTCCATAGGCGCCTCGACCCTTACCACGGTCGTGGTGTTTATGCCGATGATCTTTATCACCGGGGTGGTCGGGATAATGTTCGGCGAGCTGGCGGTTATCGTGACAGTGACGCTTATTGCTTCGCTTTTTACCGCCGCGACTTTCTCCCCGATGCTCTGTTCTAAATGGATGAGCGTAAACACCGTGCATAGCCAAAGCAAAAACAAATGGTTTTCCAAATTCTACACGATCTCCGAGCATTGGTTTAAGAGATTGGAAGGCTTGTATGCCGGGGCCCTGGCCTGGTGCCTGGAACACAAGAAGACGGTTATCTTCGGCTTCCTGGGGGTGTTTATTTTCAGCCTTTTTCTGACAAGGTTTATCGGGAATGAATTCATTCCCGAAGAGGATACCGGCGACTTGCGCCCGAGCATAAACTTGCCTATAGGCACCCGCGTCGAGGAGACCGATAAAGTAGCCTCGAGGATAGAAGAGATATTCAACGAAGAGGCTCCTGAAAAGAGGTTTATGTATGTAAGG
>CAZNGC010000148.1:0-3028 GCA_964572435.1 uncultured Planctomycetales bacterium
CTCGCGACCCCCGGGGCCAAGGGTGGGCCCGGGGGCGGCGGGGTGGCCGGCGGAGGGGGCGGGCCCGGGGCCATCATAAATTTCTACCGCTCGCTATCTAACGACGGGAGCATAACCGCGACCGGCGGGTCCGGAGGGACGGGAGGGACTTCAGCATCCGCCAACCAAGGCGGTAATGGCGGCGCCGGTGCCGACGGCTTGATTCTATTGCAGAAAGTCCAATGATTTAAATTATAGGTTAAAAGCCTCCTCCGGGGGGCTTTTTTTATTTTATCCCCGGGGGACTGTCCTATCATATATGAGGAGAGTGAGAGGAGCAAGATGATGGCGGGAAACGACATTGAGATAATCCTGAGCACGCTGAAGGACTTCAAGGATGAGGTCAACGGCAAGCTCGACAAGTTCGAAAATAAATTTGACACCTTCGCGGCCCGGTGCCATGAACACGAAAAAAGGCTTAACAGCTGCGAGCATACCATTGAGTCTGTCAAAGAGAAGGTCGATTCGGCGGATGAAGCGGAGGACGAGCGAGGACGGATGAAAGACAAGGTCATCTTTACTTTGACAGGGATTATCATGTCGGGCTTGGGCTACGTCCTGGTGCGCATGCTGGAGCATCTGATTTCCAAGGGAGGCGTTTAACATGATGGCCTTGTCTGCGCATTTCGCAAAAGAGGAATTGGTTTGCCGCTGCTGCGGACGCATCGGCGGTTATCCGGAGAACCTTAAAAGGCTGCTTGCTGCGCTGGAGAGACTCCGGGCATTGGTCGGCAGAAAAATCATCGTCACCTGCGCTTACCGCTGCCCGAAGCATAATGAGGAAGTCGGCGGGGTTCAGAACTCATATCATACTCAATGCCTTGCCGCCGACATATGGGTCGAGGGCATGAATATCTCGAAGCTGGCCATTTTGGCTGAAGAGGCCGGATTTAAGGGGATAGGCAGGTATTTCGGGCAGAGTTTCGTCCATGTCGACCTGGGGAGTAAGGAAGTCCGCAGGTGGGACGAGTAAAACGCCCGGTTTAAGGCTCTATTTCAGCTCCGGACGGGTAAACATACGTCCGGAAGGCGGAAACGCGATACAGCGGCGGATTTGCTGCCAAAAACAACATTATAGGAGGTTTTTATGGAGAATTTGGGAGATTTGGAAAAAATCAGGATGGGATATGTCGAGCCTGAAGAGGTAAAACAGGAACTCAGCCAGGCTGCGAAACTTTTTCAGGAGTTCGCGGATTACCTGTCGCGCATCATCGGCCTGATGGTCTCGGCCGAGGAAGCTTTCGGCGACGGCCAGGGCTCGGAGAAGCTGGCGAAGTTCAAGAAGGATTGGGAAGAGTTTCTCAAGAGCATGGAGGCGAACGGCCGGAAAATCCCCGCATGGTGCGAGGACTTCAGGAACATCCAGCGCATCATTAACTTCGTTTTGATAGCGTTCAAGCTGGCCACGGCGGTATTGACCCCGCAGAAGGCGGTAAGCGCCCTGATGAAGACAATCTCAAATTCGCTTACCGGTAAGATTAAGTAAGGAGGAATAATCATGCAACTTAAAGACGATACGGTCCCGGCTGGGACCATCGAAACCGCTGACCTGGACAAAGCCTGCCCGCGCTGCGGGTGGCCAAAAGACAGGAGGGCTTATCTGCGGATTGGAAACTGGTGGATCCCGCTGCCTTGGGGAATTTCAAAGTGGACCAAAACACCAATTAAAATTGATGTTGATGGTCCTGGCCCCATCCCGGCGATTGATTCAAATCATTACCGCTGCTTTAATTGCGGTTGGAACAGAACCATAGTGGAAAAGCCTGATTTGCAGAGCGTGGTTGACGCAGCCAGCGCGATTAGAAAGTAACTCCCCGGGGAGAATATCCCCGGTCCGATTGAAAGGGTTTTAAGAAGCTCCCCTGCCCTGGGGGGCTTCTTTTTTGTGTTGAAGGGATTAACCATTTAGACAAGAATTTTTCCTCGTGGGTGTATTCAAAAAGGGTAATACTTATTATATCGACTATTATGTCAACGGCCGGCGTAAGCGTGAAGCGATAGGCGAATCCCGCGAACTTGCCAAGACGGTGCTTGCCAAGCGCAAGCTGGAGATAGCAGAGGGAAAGTTCCTGGATATCAAAAAAAAGCCTAAAATCTCTTTCTCGGAGCTAGCTCAAAAGTTTCTGGACTATTCAAAAGTTAATCGTTCCCCCGGAACATACCAATATCATTACTTTAATTTAAAGCCTATATTGGATTTTTTCTCCGGCAGTTTAATTGCAGAAATAGGAATAAATGAGGTGGAACGGTATAAGGCTAAACGCATAAGAGAAGTAACCGCTGTAACTCTAAACCATGAACTTTCAGTGCTTAAGAACGTTTTTAACCGGGCCGTAGAATGGGGAATACTGGGAGAAAATCCCGTAGTATTAATTAAGAAAGTCCCTGAAAAAGGTTCCCGCCTGCGTTACTTATCATTCGATGAAATAAAAAGACTCTTAGCATCCTGTAAGGGTATACTTTTTGTCATTGTTTCTATTGCGTTAAATACCGGCATGAGAAAAAGCGAGATTTTAAACCTTAAATGGCAAGATATTGATTTTGAGAACTTGATTATAAGGCTTGATGTCACAAAATCGGGCAAGCGCCGTGATATTCCCATCAGAAGTGACCTGGCGACAATAATACAGAGTTTACCCAAAATCAATGAATATTTATTTCCTAATCATGATAAGCATTTGCAAAGCGTAAAAAAAGCGTTCAGAACCGCTACTATAAAGGCTGGAATTGATGATTTCAGATTTCATGACCTGCGCCACACTTTCGCCAGCCAACTGGTTATGAGCGGGATTGATCTGGCTACCGTTAAAGAATTGATGGGTCACTCTACTATTGAAATGACGATGAGATATGCCCACCTTTCTCCTGACCATCGTCGGGCTGCAATCGAACTTTTAGGCAGCAAAATTGGACATATTTTGGACACTTAAACTAAAAAAGCGGCTCGAGTGAACCGCTTTAAATCCTTATGGTTATTGGTCGGAGCGGG
>CAZNGC010000149.1:0-3007 GCA_964572435.1 uncultured Planctomycetales bacterium
AGGTTACCGGATCCGTAGCGGTGATCCATGATATTACCGGCATACGCCAGCTTGAAGCAATGCGCCGGGATTTCGTGGCGAATGTCTCGCATGAACTTAAAACCCCGCTTACCTCTATAAAAGGGTTCGTTGAGACCTTGCTTGAAGGTGCTCTGGAGGATAGGGAGAATAGTGTTAATTTCCTGGGGATAATTAATAATCATGTGGACAGGCTGAATACGCTGATCAACGATTTGCTCGAGCTTTCCTATATTGAATCAAAAGATGCCGTGCTTGAAATGAAAGATTTCGATCTTTATGTTTTAGCCGGGGAGGTTGTTTCAGGATTCAAATCCCTGTCGAAAAAGAGAAAAGTCGAGTTCAGGAATGAGCTCCAGTCCGGCCTGGTGGTCTGCGCGGATAAAAGCAGGATCGAGCAGGTTTTGGTCAATTTGATCGATAACGCCGTAAAATACAACAAAGAAGGCGGGTTGGTAAGGATCTATTCAGAATCAGAGGCCGGGACAATAAAGATAGTTATCGAAGACTCCGGATGCGGAATTCCGCAGAAAGATATACCGCGCATATTCGAGCGTTTTTACCGTGTAGACAAGGCCCGTTCCCGCCAACTCGGGGGTACTGGTTTGGGCCTATCTATAGTCAAACATATCGTGGAACTTCATGCCGGTTCGGTAGGCGTAGAAAGTACCGAAGGCCTGGGTTCCAGGTTCTGGTTCATCCTCCCTAAATAAGATTCTTTTTCAAATAGGGACGGTTCTTGAAACAAAGCAAAAGTGTCCCCTTTCAGGGGACACTTTTGCCTTAGGTTGAGAACCGTCCCTATTTTTATTTTACCCGGATTTTACCTTCCCTTGAAGCGGATTTAATCTCCCTGTTTTATACTTAAGCCATGATAAAGATGATATTAAAGATGGCTATGAGGTTTGCCGGGGTATTACGCAGGATTATCGACGAAGAGGCCGAGATTATGGACAAATACTATGCCCAGTATGAATGAGAGCGGTACAGCCGGGAATAAAAGTGTCCTTATCGTTGAAGACGATAAGGATATAAATACCCTGATTGCTTATAACCTTAAGAAATGTGGCTTTCCGGCTGAACAGGTGTTTGACGGCAAGGAGGCCATGCGTAAAATCAGGGAGGAGGTATTTGATATCGTTATCCTGGATATTATGCTGCCGGGTATAGATGGGTTTGATATATGCAAAGAGATAGAGGATGACCCCAGGTACTTCCGTTCGTTCGTAGTGGTAGTAAGCGCGAAAAGCCGCCAGCAAGACAGGCTGTACGCGCATTTATTGGGCGCGGATTATTATTTAAGCAAGCCGTTTACTATCAGCGAACTTATGGCAGCGGTAAACGAGATAGCCCGCTCGGGGGCCGGCGAGTATTCGGTTAAAAATGGGTGATTTTACGCGGATTTTACATAGGCTTCATTTAGATTCAATACGCCGGATTTAATATAAACATCAAACAGAAAGGAGGAAGGGGAGGATGAACGTTATGTCGTCCATACGCAAGGATTTCCTGGCCAGCAACATCAGGAGCCAGCTCAGCAGGTTGAACAATATCCTGAGCAACATAGAAGAGGAAAGGCTCCTTGATGGGGCTTGTGCCGGGGATTCTATAAAGGAAGTGGAATTGAATTTACGCCAACTGCGTAAATTATGCATGAATAATTAACAAGAGGAGGAGCAAGATGAGGAGGTTACTGGCTTTAGTTTTAATCGTGAGTTTTTGTTTCATCGGTACGGCGGTACGTGATTCATACGCCGGGGAAATTGATCTGCTTCTGCAAAAACTGGTAGAGAAGGGGGTTTTGACCGGCGCGGAAGCCCAGCAGGTAAAAATCGAGACCCAGGAGCAGGTAAAGAAAGAAATTTCTCAAGGCAAGTTTTCTTCCCTGCCGGCCTGGGTGCAGAATATCAAGCTTAAGGGAGACCTGCGTTTGCGGTATCAGAACAAACATTCCAAGGCCGCTAACGATTATAACAAAGACGTGAATATCGGCCGCGTACGCATGAGATTAGGGTTGGAGGCCAAGGTCAATGACAAGATTACCGCGGGTGTCGGTATAGCTACAGGAAGCGGTGATCCGCGCTCCACGAATATTACTTTCGGAGACTATAATACTAAGAAACAAATTATACTTGATTACGCTTACGCTAAATACAATGCCTTGCCATGGCTTACCTTGACTGGCGGTAAAATGCTTTTAAGCGATACGTTATGGGAGCCTACCGATCTGATTTGGGATACTGATATTACTCCTGAAGGCGCGGTGGTCAGCCTGAACAAAAACGTAGATCCCAATCTGTCGCTATTCTTGAATGGCGGCGCCTTGATTGTGGAAGATGATACTAACGGCGATTATGACGGACCGATGGCCTATCTTATCCAGCCGGGAGCTAACTATAAGATTAATGATGGAATGTCGTTAAAAGGCGCGGTGTCTTTCCAGTCGTTCCATAATGTCAAAGGGCATGCAGCAAGTTCCTATTCTTCCGCTTCCAATACCGGGATAACCAAGTCTGGTTCTACTGTCTCAGGAAATTACGTTTACGACTACCAGATGCTCAATCCCGCCTTGGAAATGAAGATAAGCCAGCCGTTCAAGGCTCTGGGGTTGAATGTTGAGACCCTTAAGTTGTTCGGTGAATACGTTAACAACCTGGATGTTTCAAAAGGTAATACCGGTTTCTCATTAGGATTGCAGTTTGGCAACGATAAGGTAGAGAAATGGGGCGATTGGCAGGTAAGGTATGTATATGCCATGCTTGAGAAGGACGCGGTTCTCGACGTGCTCCCTGATTCGGACCGTTACGGCGGAGCCACCGGTATGCGCAGCCATGAAGCTTCCTTCAATTTTGGCTTGGGGAAGAATACTTCTATAGGCGTAGATGCGTATCGTTCCTGGAGTATTATCGGCAGCAAGAGCCCGGAGACCCTTGTCCAGCTCGATTGGAATATGAAGTTCTGATGTTTTGCGGGATGGATTTCCCTGTCC
>CAZNGC010000150.1:0-2964 GCA_964572435.1 uncultured Planctomycetales bacterium
AAGATACTCCTGCCTGGAAAGCGGGGATCAGGCCCGGTGACAGGATCGTGAAGATAGACAACGAATTGACCAGGGATATCGTCATTACCGACGCAGTCAAGAAGATGCGCGGAAAGCCCGGGACTTCGGTCAACCTTACCGTATTAAGGGATTTAGAGAAAAAGATTATGGATTTTAAGATAACCCGGGGGGTTATTAAGGTTAAGGATATTAAACAGGCTTTGATACTGGATGGCGGTGTGGGTTATATCCGCCTGGCTGAATTCCGCGAAAATACGCTGAAGGAATTCGACAATGCCTTGAACAATTTGTCCAGGCAGGGTATGAAGTCGTTGATCCTGGACTTAAGGAATAACCCCGGAGGCCTGCTGGATGTGGCTGTCAAGATAACCGGCAGGTTTCTTGATCCCGACAAGATGATCGCTTATACCAAGGGAAGAAAAGAAGAACAGAATTTCGAATTTTACTCGGAAACCAAGAGCGCCGCCCCGGACCTGCCGATGGTTGTGTTGATCAACGAAGGCTCGGCCTCCGGAAGCGAGATTGTCGCCGGCGTGCTCCAGGACTATAAACGCGCGATAATCATCGGGAACAAGTCTTTTGGAAAAGGGTCGGTGCAGACCGTCATCCCCTTGCGCGCCGGCTCTGCCATAAGGCTGACTACCAGCCATTATTTTACACCTTCAGGTAAAATAATACACGGTAAAGGAGTTACGCCGGATATCCTGGTGGCTGAAAGATCCGGGGGAGAAAAGGATGCGGAAGATACGGATCATCCTGGCGGCCCCGAGAGTATTTTCGATAGAATCGATTCCCTCGAGAAAACCGGAAAAGTAAATCTCCCGCCGGATGGCAGCTTCGATTACAAGAATGACCCGCAGTTAAAAAGGGCGGTGGACACTCTGCTGGCGATTGAACTGTATAAACAGGTCAAAAAGTGAACAAGAAATGGCTGTTTGTCGCGCTCCCGGTATTGCTTATCTTTATCTACGTAGCCGTTATTTTAACTTCAGTGGATAAAAAGAAGCCGCCTAAATTGAAGAGGCGTGCGGAAATCAAGGGAAGAATAGCCATCGTTATCGATGATTGGGGCTATAGCCTGGATAACCTGGCGGCCGTTCAGGAAATAAAACAGCCTTTGACTTGCGCTATCCTGCCGAACCTGAAGAATTCCAGCCTTCTCGCGCAAAGACTTAATGCCTCCGGTCTTGAAGTAATCCTGCATCTCCCGTCTGAACCGAAAGAGAAGTATCCTTTGGAAAAAGATACCATTACTGTCGGAATGGATGCCGAGCGCATACGCGCGATCATCGCCAGGGACCTGGATTCTGTTTCGTCGGCCAGAGGGATAAACAATCATATGGGTTCACGGGTGACCGAGGATTCAAGGACCAGCGGAATCATTATCTCTGAGGCGAAGAAGCGAAAACTTTATTTCCTGGATAGTTTCGTGACTGCCAAATCTGTTTGTCCGGACTTGGCAAGGAAATTAAAGGCGCGTTTTGCCAAAAGGGATGTGTTTCTGGATAACCGCAGCGAACCTTTTTACATAAAGGAACAGCTCCTCAAGCTTAAGGATATAGCTAAAAAGAAAGGGTATGCGGTAGGGATCGGGCATGACCGCAAGAATACGATTCTTGTATTAAAAGAGGTGATCCCGGAGCTTTTGAAATCAGGATATAAACTTGTCTTTGTATCGGAGATCGCAAAGTGATAGTTTTGGGGATAGAGACGTCTTGCGACGAGACCGGTGTGGGGATCGTCAGGGACGGAAAAAAGATCTTGTCGAACGTAGTTGAATCAAGCCTGAAGATCCACAGCAGATACGGCGGCGTGGTCCCGGAAATAGCCTCCAGGATGCAGTTGGAAAGCATTGACGGGGTTTACAGGGAAGCGGTCAGGCGCGCGGGAATAGAAGAAAAGGATATCGACCTGATTGCGGTGACCAGCGGGCCAGGTCTTCCGGGGTCTCTTCTTGTGGGTGTTTCTTTCGGCAAAGGTATTTCCCTTGGCCTCGGTAAACCCATAATAGGGGTTAACCACGTGCACAGCCATATCTACGCGAATTTTCTTTGCCATGAGAAAATAAAGTTGCCCGCCGTCTCTTTGGTGGTTTCCGGTGGGCACACCAGTCTTTTTTACGTGAAGGATTTTTCCGATAACAGGCTTTTGGGGCAGACCCGGGATGATGCCTGCGGGGAGGCATTCGATAAAGTGGCAAAAATCATGGGGTTGGGTTACCCGGGAGGCCCATTGATCGAGAGATTGGCCGAAAGAGGGGACAGCGGGAAGATCAAGTTTTCCTGTTCCGGAACAAAAGGTGAACTGGATTTTAGTTTTAGCGGAGTGAAGACGGCGGTTTTGTATTGTTTTAACGGATGCCGGCGGAAAACCGGGTTGACAAAAGCAGATCTTGCCGCCTCGTTCCAGGAGAGCGCGGTTAAGGCGTTAGTGAAGAAATCCTTGCTTGCCTGCAAATTAAGAAAAACCGGACAGCTTATGGTTGGAGGAGGAGTAGCGGCAAATACCCGCTTGCGTAAAGAATTTCTGGAGGCCTCCGCCGGTTCGGGGATCAAATGTTTTTTCCCAGATATGGGGTTATGCATGGACAACGCTGCCATGGTTGCCGGGCTGGCTTTCCATTTATATAAACACGGGACAAGAAGCGACCTGTATCTGAATACCGTATCCAGCAACTAAAGGAGGTTCAAAATGTTCTCCGATTTGCAGATGATCACCCGCCTGTTGATGACCTTGGTCCTTAGCGGTTTGATCGGGCTTGAACGTCAGGTTCACCGCAGGGACGCGGGTTTGCGTACGCACATACTGGTGGCGCTGGGTTCCTGCCTTATCATGTTGACATCTCTGTATGTTTTTGATATATATAAAGAAACGGTGGCGCTGGACCCCGCCAGGATTGCCGCCGGGGTAATTACCGGAATCGGCTTCCTGGGGGCAGGTACG
>CAZNGC010000151.1:0-2946 GCA_964572435.1 uncultured Planctomycetales bacterium
ATTATATCCCGGAGTGGAACGATTTTGTTTTCCGTTCCCATTGGGCAAAGGCATATTCCCTGCTTAGCGCGACGAATAATTTCCCGGAGATAACCGGAAGGATATGCCCGGCGCTTTGCGAATACGGATGCGTGTTGGGTATAAATGACGATCCGGTGACTATCCGGGAGAATGAGCTGGCGATCATCGAGTATGCTTTTAAACACGGGCTGGTGAAGCCGCGGACCGGCATAAAGAGAACCGGCAAGAAGGTGGCAGTAGTGGGTTCAGGTCCTTCGGGTCTTGCCTGCGCCGATCAGTTGAATTCCGCCGGGCACCTTGTGACGGTCTTTGAAAGGGACGATGAACCGGGAGGGATCATGCGCTACGGGATCCCGGAGTTCAAGCTCGAAAAGAAGATTATCCGCCGCAGGATTAAAACCATGGAGGAGGCGGGGGTTAAATTTAAGACAGGGGTGCATGTCGGTTTGGATTATGAATTTAGCCGCCTGTTTGAAGGATTCGACGCAGTATGCCTGGCCTGCGGTTCGCGCGCCCCTCGCGATATCAAGATACCGGGGCGCGAGCTTTCAGGAATATATTTCGCAATGGATTATCTTATCCAGTCTAACCGCCGCCTGCAGAAGGACAAGATCCCCGCGGAAGAACTTATCGATGCCAAAGGCAAGCGCGTGGTAGTGATCGGCGGAGGAGATACCGGGGCGGATTGCGTGGGCGTGGCCCACCGCCAGGGCGCTTCCTGTGTTGTACAGATCGAGATTATGCCCAAGCCTGCCGTATGCCGTACGCAGGAGTACCCCTGGCCGAAGTATCCTTTATTGTTGAAATCTTCGACGAGCCACGAAGAGGGCGGAGAGCGGGATTGGTCGGTCTCGACCAAAGAGTTCATCGGTTCCGGAGGAAGGGTCAAAGAGCTTTCCTGCGTCAGGGTGGAAATTAAAAAAGACGAGAAGGGTTGCCCGGCGATGCGCGAGGTGCCGGATTCAGGGTTCAGGATCCAGGCTGACCTGGTAATCCTCGCTTTAGGGTTCCTTCATCCCGAGAAAAGAGGTTTGCTCGAAGAATTAAACCCGGAGCTCGACGCCAGGGGTAATGTCAAGACCGACGCGGGGTTTATGACTTCCAGGGAAAAGGTTTTTGCCTGCGGAGATATGCACCGCGGACAATCCCTGATCGTCTGGGCGATTTCCGAAGGCAGGCGCTGCGCCCATTTCATGGATAAATACCTGATGAAACAAAGTAATTTGCCGGTTATCTAAAAAGTGGTACAATAGATTAAATTCAGCGGAGGGTGAACTGATGTCAAAATATATTTTTATAACCGGCGGGGTCATCTCGAGTTTAGGCAAAGGGATAGCTTCGGCTTCCATAGGCAAGATCCTGGAATCCCGCGGCCTGAAAGTCGCCTTGATGAAACTCGACCCGTATATCAACGTCGACCCCGGCACAATGAACCCGTATCAGCACGGAGAGGTTTATGTTACCGACGACGGTTCGGAAACCGACCTGGACCTTGGCCACTATGAGCGTTTCACCAATACCGTCTCTTCCAAATTCAGCAATATAACTACCGGACAGATTTACCATTCGGTAATCTCCCGCGAGAGAAAAGGGGATTACCTGGGCAAGACCATCCAGGTCATCCCGCATATCACCGACGCGATCAAGGAGAGGATAAGGGAGTGCGCTGCGGTTTCCAAGGCGGACATCGTGATCGTGGAAATCGGCGGTACCGTCGGGGATATCGAGAGCCTGCCTTTTCTGGAAGCAAGCAGGCAATTCCGGCTGGATATGGGGTATGATAACGTGCTTTATATACACCTGACCCTTGTTCCGTATATAAAGGCGGCGGGCGAGGTCAAGACCAAGCCTACCCAGCACAGCGTGGGGACCTTGCGCGAAATAGGGATTGTTCCGGATGTATTGATTTGCCGCACGGAAGAGCCGCTTACCGAAGGGGTCAAAGAGAAAATTTCGCTGTTCTGCAATGTGAGGAAAGAGGCGGTAATCGAGTCCCCGGATAAACAGACGATTTATCAGATACCTCTGGTATTCAAGGAGCAGATACTCGACGAGATCATCCTTAGCCATTTCAAGTTTATCTGCAAGTCTTCGGACCTGAAAGACTGGGAGGCCAAGGTGGTAAACAGGGTGCTTAGCCCGAAGAGCAAGGTTACTATCGCGGTAGTCGGTAAGTATATCGAATTACAGGATGCTTACAAGTCGATCTATGAGGCGCTTACCCACGGCGGTATACATAATAACGCTAGGGTGGAGATAGAGAGGATCGATTCCGAGACCCTGGAAAAAGGGAATATCGAGAATGCGCTGGAGGGGGTTTCCGGGATACTTGTCCCGGGAGGTTTTGGTTACCGCGGGATCGAAGGCAAGATAAAGGCTATACAGTTGGCGCGCCAGAACAGGATACCTTTCCTGGGTATCTGCCTGGGGATGCAATGCGCGGTGATCGAATTTGCCAGGCATGTCTGCGGGTTTGCCGGAGCGAATTCCACGGAATTCAAGCAGACCAAGTACCCGGTGATCAGCCTGCTTGAGGAACAGAAAGAGCACAAAAATCTCGGGGGCACGATGCGCCTGGGCGCTTATCCCTGCAAAATAAAGAAAGGTACCCTGGCTTTCAAGGTTTACGGCAAGGAGATGATCCAGGAACGCCACAGGCACAGGTATGAGTTTAATAATCAGTATAAGAAGTTGTTTGAAAGCAAGGGGATGGTTTTCTCCGGGATTTACCCCCAGAAGGGGCTGGTGGAGATAATCGAGTTGAAAAGCCACCCGTATTTTATCGCCGTGCAGTTCCATCCGGAATTCAAGTCAAAACCTGATATCGCGCATCCCTTATTCAAGGAATTTATCAAAGCGGCATTGGTTAAAGCCGGTTAAATAAGATAACTATATAAAGGGGACAGCGACCATTGCAATGCAATG
>CAZNGC010000152.1:0-2920 GCA_964572435.1 uncultured Planctomycetales bacterium
AAGGATTATAGAGCGAGGCGTAATAAGCCCATAAAATAGAAAAAGGCTTCCAATTCCTGGAGCGGAAGGTTGGAAGCCCTTTTCGTCCCCCTACTTCAAACTAACTTACTTACTTCTTTCTTGAAAAACCAACCAAACCGATCAATCCTGAGCCGAGAAGCAATAAGCTGGCAGGCTCGGGAACAGCTGCGACATCAAAGTTGAAGTTATCAAAGTCACTCTGGCCGGGGACCAGGTAGTCCGGAGCTGATGCATACGTACCGAACATGATCCTCGCCTTAACGGCATCGGTCGGAGCCGCTAAGACACCGGTATCTCCGAGGTTATACTGGTTCCTCGTGAGAGCCTTCATGTCAACCGTCTTCGAAAGCGCGGTCGTACCGTTGGCCCTGAGAAATTTCACCGCGATGTATGAACCCCACGCAGTCTCTACAGAACCTGAAGGAACCCACGCATAACCAGTAAGACGATACGACTCTCCGCCGGTAATATCGACTTCCTGCTTCATGCCACCATCGTTGAAGTTGTGCATGCTCCAGGCTCCGCTCTGCGGATTGTCCTGCATGGCAGCCAAATTATTGGCATTCCAGCCATCGGGAGTCGAAGTCGACCAGCCGTAGCCATGATCACCGTCAACCGCTACCTCGAAATCACCGTTGACCAACAAGTTAGCGCTGGCAACACCCGGGATCAACAATACAGACAAACATACTACTGCTATTAACTTTCCCATCTTTCTCTTTCTCACCCCTTTCTTTTGTTTTTAAACCTGTTCAAAAAACCCATTCCAAACAAACCGCTGCCCAACAACAAAAGACTGGCAGGTTCAGGAACGGGCGCAGATTCAATAGTCAGATCGTCAAAGATGCCTCTCCCGTTCCCACTGCCAGAATTGCTTACTTCATAAACAAAAGTCATTTTTGTTACGTCAGAACCATAATCCAACGGTGTAACTATAGCGCTCTTTTCATTCCAAACATCATCCTCAAGGTCCGATCCAGTAAGGTTGCCCGTGGACCACATTCCTGCTATCGAATCGTCTGAACGCTTAAATTCAACCCTCATCGTGGCATAAGCACCGTCTCTCAAGGATTCACTTCCGGCAGCATCATCATAAATATAGCCGCCTACTTTAAGGGCAGAAGAAAGATCTGATATGGAAACATCCTGCCAGCATACGAATGACCACCAGCCGGCGGAAGAGTAGGAACCTGAACGCCCCCAGTTATTGATCGTAGTGTTCGTCTCATTCCAGACGCCCCAACCGCTTAAATCTCCAGACTCGAATCCCGGGTTGGTTAACAGGTTTGCATTTGCATAAGAAGGGAAGCATAACATCGCGGAGACGATCATTACTGCAACAACTATTACTTTTGCCATAATTTTTTGGCCCCCCATCCGTTTCGAAACGTGTTTATTGTCTGAGAGTGATAAATTTTTTCTTTAAGCCAGTTGAATGATCTTGTATTTCAGAAGTTGCAGATGTAGTTTCGACACGTGTTTATGAACCACTATAATATACCTTAACAAGATAAAAGTGTCAAGAGAAAAAAATTGCTATTTTATGGTACTATTTATATTACAGGTAGTCGGGAAGGACCTTCGCTACTTCCTTTATAAACTTTTTGCATCTCTCCAACGCGCCGGATTCGTCATCCCCGATCACGACAGTCCATACCCTTACCGCGGATCCGCCGCTCTTGGAATGATTAAACTGGTTAAGCACGAAGAACAACTGCTGTTTATAATAATTCGCGGTCATGACATCCCCGGAAGTGTACCAATCCAGCATAAGTACCCTGTTCCTGGAGACCTGATATACAGATTCATTCGCAGAAAAAGACTCGCCTCCTCCGAGGTCTATCTCAACTCTTCCCCTGTGCAGCATTTCATTGTTCCCGCTGCCGAGGTAACAATATTCCGGAGGATGGAAACTTTGCCTTTTTTGGTCGGAATACACGACCTGCATCGACACCCTGTCACCGTCGTTGTTCCTGTAAGAGCGTATCAGGACTTTATCGGTCCCGAGTATCTCATATACCCTTTTAAGGTACTCCTTATCCTTGAATTCCACATCGGCCCCCTGCCAGCCGGCTAATTCCAGGGGAAAAGAGAATATCCTGACATCCCTGGCAGGCGTTCTTTTGAGGGATGAAATGAATAACACCGCTGTCAGGCACGAAAGAAGTACAGCTATGGATATAAGCGTATTTATCTCTTTTTTGCCCACGATAACATCCTTCCGGCAAATATCAAACCGATTATGGCAAACACATACAAAAGAAAAGCCAGGAAATCGTGCACGAATTTCCCCGTAGCTACCTGCGCGTTATACGCATAGGCGACCAGCAGAAGGAGAATTATCCTTAGTATATTGGCCCCCAACGCTATAGGTATAGATAACAAGAACAGCAGTATCTTCCTGGTTACCGAGACCTTTACCAGATAGGCATAGAGCGCTCCTAAAGCGGTAAGCGCTATAAGAGACCTCAGGCCGCTGCAAGGGTCCCCTACGGTAAGGAATGTGCCGGGTTTCAGGTATACTATACTGCCTTCCCTTACCGCCGGCACGCCCATCAGCTTGATCATATAAGTCGCCGCATTCGCGGCCATCATCTTCATGTTAAAGCTCATGTTTATGATAAAGACCTGCGGAAGGGGGATCATGAATACAAGGAATATTATAGCGAAAGCGGCCTTTTTGGTAACTCCGGTCCCGTATAAGTAAAGGCATAGCCCGAACAACGCCAATATAATGGAGAAGCCCGATATAAAATTGATCTCGAAGAAATAGGCCGTAAGATGGACGAGGAGCGCCGGGAGAAGGAGCACCAGCCCTATGGAAAGGGGCCTGATATCGCATTTTTTAAACTCGCCGCGTTTTATCCAAAGCAGGTAGGCAAATACAAAGGGTACAAGA
>CAZNGC010000153.1:0-2907 GCA_964572435.1 uncultured Planctomycetales bacterium
GCCAACGTCCACACTTACAAGCCTTAGGTTACTTTTTGCGCGCCACTAACCGCGCCAGTCGCTTACCTGGAAAAAAAATGCGTAAGAAAACTGTATTGATAACCGGAGGGGCTGGATTTATCGGTTCGCATATGTGCGGGAAGCTGCTTGAAAGCGGCTATTCCGTGATCTGCCTGGATAACCTTATCACCGGCTCGCTGGATAATATCAGGCATTTATTCGCTGACAAGAGCTTTCGCTTCGACGAGTATAATGTCTGTAATTATCTGGATATCCCGGGGAGAGTGGATTATGTTTTGCACTGCGCTTCGCTTGCTTCGCCAAAGGATTACCTGGATTTTCCCATCCAGACGCTTAAAGTCGGTTCTCTGGGCACGCATAATGCATTGGGTTTGGCGAAAAACAAAAAGGCGGTATTCCTGTTGTTTTCCACGTCCGAGGTTTACGGTGACCCTTTAGTGCATCCCCAGAAAGAAACCTATTGGGGCCATGTCAATCCGGTCGGCGTGCGTGGATGCTATGATGAATCCAAGCGTTTTGCCGAGGCGATGGTCATGGCCTATCACCGTGTACACAAGCTCGATACAAAGATTGTGCGCATTTTTAATACTTATGGCCCGCGCATGCGGCATAATGACGGCAGGGTGGTGCCTAATTTCATATTTTCTGCATTAAAGGGTAAGCCTTTGACTGTTTACGGTAAGGGTACGCAGACGCGCAGTTTCTGTTACATAGACGATTTGGTCAGGGGTTTGATAAAGCTGATGCTTTCAAAGGTTAACGAACCTGTAAACCTGGGGAATCCGCATGAATTCACTATCATGAACTTGGCCAGGATGGTCATAGAATTGACAGGTTCTAAAAGCAAGATATCTTACAGGGATTTGCCGGCTGATGATCCCCGCCAGCGCCAGCCGGATATTTCCAGGGCCAGGGAAGTGCTTTCCTGGCAGCCAGCTGTTTTTCTTCGGGATGGCCTTCAGCGTACTATATCCTGGTTTAAGGGTTGAAAACGAAAGCCCTTTCCTTGACAAGCCCGTCGTATATATGTTATACTTTCAAATATTTACCTTAAGGAGGTATAATGGGGATGAGTATCGTTCAGCGGCTTAATTTCCTGGATATAATTATCTTAATCCTTTTGCTAAGAATATGTTACATCGCTTTTAAAACAGGGATTGTCGTAGAGGTGTTTAAACTCTTAGGGGTAATCTCCGCTATATACGCGGCCTCGCATTATTATACTCCGATTTCAGATTTTATCCGGGAGCGTTACTTTCAGCAGAGTATGCCTTTGGAGTTTGTCGATTTCCTGGTTTTTGTAAGCCTTGCTTTGTTATCCTACGCGTGTTTTATCCTATTGCGCATCACTTTCTACAAATTTGCAAAGATGGAGGCGGTTCCCAATTTGAATAAATACGGAGGGCTTCTATTGGGATTAGCCAGATGGTTTTTTACCGCCGCGCTGGTTATCTATATATTGATGATCTCCAGCGTCAGCTACTTGAGCAGCGCGGTAAAACATTCTTACCTGGGGAGCAAGTTTTCTTCGGTTTCCGCAGGTACTTATAACTGGATGTGGAGCTCCGTTCTTTCAAAGTTCTCTCCCCAGGAAAAACCAAATACCGTAGTTAACGAGGTCAGGGACAATTTCACAAAAAAATGAAACTAATCGATTTCTATAATAAGGCTGTCTATTTTGGCCGTCTTGCCGACCCGCGCAGGGATAAGAAACAGATTGTCGTTTATCCGGATTCCGGCATCCTTTTCGGACGGCCGGATACCCAGGTCAATAAAATAATGGTGGGTATCGATATAGAGGCGGCGGAGGTCTTGCTTGCCGATCGCATCCGTCAAAAAGAAGGGTTGGACTTGGTAGTAGCGCATCACCCGGAAGGAAAATCGTATGTCGGTTTGCATGAAGTGATGAGATTGCAGGTTGATTTGCTCAAGCAGGCGGGTGTCGCTTATTCTACCGCGGCGCGCCTGCTCGAGGAAAGGATGTCCGAGGTCCAGCGCAGGGTTTTGCCGCAGAATCATACCAGGCCTGTTGATGCCGCCAGGCTGCTTAATATGCCGATGATCAACCTGCATACCCCTGCGGATAACCATGTCTACAGTTTCCTCGATAAGCTCTTCAAGCGCAACCATAATTCTTTGCGCAAGGTAGGGGATATTGTAAATATTATCAAAGATATCCCGGAATACAGGATTGCTGCGAAATTCAACACCGGGCCGCGCCTTATCCTTGGCAGCGCTAAAAGGCCGGTAGGCAAGATTCTTGTTGAAATGACCGGAGGGACGGAGGGTTCGAAAGATATCTTCCCCAGGTTGTATAAGGCCGGGGTAAGGACGCTGGTTTCCATGCATTTAAGCGAAGAGCATCTTAAGAAAGCCAAAGAAGCCAATCTTAACGTGGTCATTGCGGGCCATATATCCAGTGATACCCTTGGTTTGAATTTGATCCTGGATAATATCGAAAGGTCCGCAAAACAAGTATTCCAGACAATTTCCTGTTCCGGTTTTACCAGGATCAGGAGGATCTGATAATGCCTGGCCGTATTCCCGAAAGCCTGCTGGAAGATATTCTTGCCAGGGTGGATATCGTCGAATTGATTTCTTCTTACATCCCGCTGAAGAAAGCCGGCCGGAATTTCAAGGCCAATTGTCCGTTCCATCATGAGAAAACCCCGTCTTTCATGGTTTCTCCCGACCGCCAGATATATCATTGTTTCGGCTGCGGGGAATCGGGTAACGCTTTCAAGTTCCTTATGCGCCATGAAAGGATGGAGTTCCTTGAAGCCGTAGAGGTACTTGCCAGGAAAGCGGGAATCGTTCTGCCGGATCAGGATAATCCCCAAGCGGCCAACACAGCCAGCAAGAGCGCGCAGGACTAAACAGTGAACC
>CAZNGC010000154.1:0-2769 GCA_964572435.1 uncultured Planctomycetales bacterium
CTGCCGACAAGCGCGGGATTGAAAATGTTCTGCCCCAGGCCGCCGAAAACCTGTTTGCCTATGGCAATGGAAAATACGGCTCCGACTACCGGAAGCCATAAGGGCACATTAGAAGGCAGGTTATAGGCCAGCAATATCCCGGTGATTACAGCCGAACCGTCCATTACCGTAATCTTCTTCTTGGTGATGATCTCAAAACCCGCCTCGGTAGCTACCGCGGCGATCACCGCGGCAAGAATTACCCAGAGGGCGCTCAAACCGAAGATGACCAGGCCGGCAATACCCGCGGGGACGGTACTCAAAACAACCATCCACATTATCCGGGGCACGGATTCATTTTTGTGTATATGCGGCGAACCGGAAACTACCAGATTACTTCTCATTTTTCATCAACCCCTGTATCTCCCCGGCTTTTGCTGAAACCGAATCGATAACCGCGCGGCTGGAAATCGTCGCCCCGCTGATAGCCTGTACCTGCGAAAGATCCAAGGCATCCCTGTTATCGAACTGCCCGCAAAAACTGTTTTCCGTCACGCGCATGCCTAATCCGGGCGTCTCGCTCAAAGACACTACCTTGATCGCGCTTATTTTGCCGGACAGAGACATCCCAACCAGGGTCTCGATTACGCTGGAATACCCTTTGCCCTTTGCCTTAAAAACCACACCCATCAGGCTCCCCTGTCCATCCAAAGCCCTATAATACAATATCTCATCGGCCTCCTTTACCTCACTAAAGCTGGCTGCCTGAGGCATGACATCTTTAAGCGCGGACTGCTCTTCCGCCAATGCCTGCGCGAGAATCTTGGAACGGGTAAGCGCATTTACTCCAGCCAGGGCCCCGGCGGCGATTACGCAAATTAGGGCCAGGATAAAACCGTAACGGACTATCTCTTTCATTTCCTGGATACCTCCAATTTCGCCCGCTTAATCGTCTGGACAAGCCTGCGGTTAGACGGGCAGACATAATTGCATATCCCGCATTCGATACAATCAGTTGCGCCGTATTGGCCGGCCAGGGGCCACAAGGCCCTCTCCGAAGCCAGATTAATCTGACACGGCATAAGCCCTACCGGGCAGGAACGCACGCAGGCAGCGCAGCGGATACAGGGGCCTTCTTCCAGCGACTTGGCTTCGCCCTTATTCATCAGCAACAAACCGTTGCTGGATTTAATAAGCGGGACATCGTCCGTATACTGGGCGATCCCCATCATCGGCCCGCCGATAATGATTTTCGCCGGCTCCTCATTCAACCCGCAGAATTCGATAAGGCCCCTGACCGGCGTACCTATGCGCACCAGAAGATTAAGCGGTTCCTTGACGCATGAGCCGGTGACCGTGACAATCCTTTCAATAAGAGGCTTACCTTTATATACCGCCTCATAAATGGCAAACACCGTGCTTACGTTCTGAACAAGCACGCCGATGTCAAAAGGGTATTTGCCGCGGGGGAGCTCTTTCCCAAGTATGTTGCGGATAAGCTGCTTCTCCCCTCCCTGGGGATAATCCGATTCCAGGACCTTTACTTTAATATCTTTCACGCCGGAAAACGCCTTGATTGCTTCCGGTTTATTCTCCTCTATCCCTATATAGGTTTCTTTGATCCCCAGGCACCTGGCGATCAGAGAAACCCCCAGGGCGATTTCCTGGGTCTTTTCAACCATCAGGCGGGCGTCTGCTGTCAGATATGGCTCGCATTCGGCTCCGTTAATGATCAACGTATCCACGGGTTTCGGAGGATTAAGCTTGATATGCGTGGGGAAGCTTGCTCCTCCCATCCCGACAATCCCGGCATTCAAGACAATATCCCTCAATTCCTGCGCCGTGAGGTTGTCAGGCTGGCCGCGCACGGGCTTGGAGAAATCCGCGTCTTCTTTACCGTCCCCCTGGATGACCACTGCCTTTGCCCGGCCAAGGACCGGATGCGGACACTCCTGGATAGCGATTACCGTCCCTGAAATCGAGGCGTGGATCGGCGAATATACCCCGGAAGGCAGAGAAGCGATCCTCTGCCCGCAAGAAACCCTGTCCCCGACTTTTACCTCCGGGACACAAATCTTGCCTAAATGCTGAATGAGAGAAATATAAACCTTCTCCGGAAGGGGCATATTCCGGGTGGGTTTGTTTTCCGAATGATGTTTATTTTCAGCTAACTTAACCATTTTACCTTACGGTTAAAGAAAAGATTGAGCAGTCCCAACAAGCTAAGTAACCCACCCACGGCCACCAGAATCGCCAGGTGCGAGAACCTATCTGCCAGGATGCTGCTGATGAACATGAATAAAAGAAAACCCAGATGCATGACTATTTCAAAGGAACTAAAGATCTTGCCCAGCATATCGTTGTCGCTGACGCTGTGAATGATCGTATTGGAAGCGATCATGATCGGGGCAACGGTCAAGCCCAGGCATAAGGCCAGCAAAGCGGCCATGGCAAAATTGGGATAATTATATATCCCCAGGGCGAAAATAACAAGCATTATTCCGCTTAAGACAAGGGAAGAAAAAATCACCTTATAGTGCCTGATACGCTGGCCGAACCTTCCGTAAACCAGGGATCCGAGGAAAAGGCCTATGCCCAGGAACATCACTAAAAGCCCCAGGTCTTTGGTCATGGAATGCAAGGTATTTTGTACGAAAACGATAATCACCACGTAAACCGCCCCCAACGCCGACCAAAGCGCGAAGATAATCGAGGCGGTAAAGCGGATGTCCTTGTTTTTGATAAAATAGGCCGCCCCTTCCTTGATTTCCTGCAGCACCGACTTGCTGA
>CAZNGC010000155.1:0-2748 GCA_964572435.1 uncultured Planctomycetales bacterium
TACTGTCTTTATCCATTGGCCCCATTCTATTATGAAATCCCCTCAGCTTAAACAGATTGTCCCATCTTCTATTGTCTTCCGCCCTGATAAAACATAAACATTAATTACATTATAGTTTATAAGATACTGATTAGCGGAGGTTTTTACCTAATTGGAGGATTTTTTGGTGGATGTATAAAGGAAAACTTGATTATGTGATTTTTGAAGAGATCAGGAGCCAGATGTAATTCATGGGGAGCAAGCAAATACTAATGGATAGCAAATGATTTTATAATCGCAGCTAAGGAACAATCGGAGTTTTGCAAGAAAATGGTGGGTGGTACTGTACAACAGGCAGAACCAAAACTATCGAATTTAAATTCAATTTGGCAGATTAAAGGTCTTTACACGGCTAATATTTATTCCAAGTTGAGCATGACCTGCAATTTATTATCGATAGCTTGCATATCTATTACTGACATCATCCCCAGCATGCGACTAACCATTTCATGTTTTTCGGTCCTTATAATGCCGGTTGCCACAGAAGGGAAAAGTAATCCGGCTGCTTTCCAATCCCCAATAAGGTGGTCCCCAATCAATAAACGATCTACCTGACTGGTTATCGCGGCGAGGATGGCTTCTTTTCTCCCTCGATGATAACCGTTTGAACTGATTACAACTGCCGGACGCAGCTTCACCCCACTCTCGTCGGAAAAAATGAAGTTAATGAGAACTACATCTCCACGATTAAATTCGATCATAAGCGGCATCCTTTTCGTTATCCCAGAGCTCAGCCAGGACAGGATCGTTCTTAGCCGTTAATGTCGCCATTTCCTCTATGCCTGAGATTCTTTCAGTTGGAAAGGGTACCTTATCCAGGTCTTCCTTGCGGAACCTTCGATGACGCTCTTTACCAATTCGAAAAGCCGGTAACCTGCCTTCTTTAGTCATTTTATAAATAGTCCTTTTAGAAACCCTTAAATACTCGGCAGCCTCTTTAACTGTAAACCACTCTTTGGCAAATACCATCTGCGCACCTCTTAAGTTGTATCCTCCAAGTTTGAAGTACATTCTAGCATATATAAGCATATAATTTCAATCTTATTTTCGGAGATAATAAACCAGAAGAGATAAGCAGGGAGATTGGTATTCTGGAGAAGCAATATCAGCATCCGTTACCGGCCACAAATGGGGTGAAAGATGTTCGATCTGCTCCAAAAGGCGCTGGAAGATGCCTTAAATGAGAATGCCCTCAATATCTCTTTTACTCTATCACGGTTCCCGGAGATTCAAGCCGACTTGGAGAGGACTTACGAGCGCAGTAAACTGGTGGCGAAGCCAGTCAAGGAAAATTTGGAAAGCGGTAAGGAGGTATCCAGCCGGCTTATTCTATTATTGCTCGCCTGCGCTATGGGAATATACAGGGATATCGCTTGTCGGAAAGCTTTGTCGAAGCCTGATTTGAACCTGGATAATTTCTGGAAAGCACTGACGATACGCACGTTTTTCTTGGAGAAAAAGGATCCGGGTGTTATTAACTGGCTGCAAAGCCAAAAAACGGAATCAGTTCTTGCCAGCCTGAGGAAAGCTCCGGATACGGAAGGGTGGATCTATGCGGAATATCCCTTCCAATGTCTTGAAGCGGCTGAAGTACCCGGCAGGTATACTCTTCTGTTTGAAGCTCTGGAAGGTCGCTGGGACGATGAAATTAAGGATGATGCTAATAATATCCTGCTGCACAACGGACAGAAAGCGGTAGAGTCGGCCCTGGAGCGCTGGAAGGATAATCTACCCTCAATCAAGGACTTCTCCTGGTTGGAGCTAGGTCCGACACAAGGCGCAGTCCGGTTTTTAGAGGATAACTTTGAGCATTATATAACTTCTAAGGAAGCGCCCAGATTTTCGACGACATTAAAAGAAATCGGGGCAAGGGACTTCTTTGAGCCGATGTTAAAGAAATGGAGGCCGGGAGAACCCTATCTGGGGAAGGATATTCTCGTCTTAGCCGAGCTCAACGATATCCATGATAAACGCCTGGACCTCATAGTTCGCGAGGTAACAGAGTGGGAAGAAAAGTATGCTTCACCATTTCAGGAACAAGTCGCCGATACCTATGTTATGCACCGGCATGAAGTACCGATTCCTTTACAGTGTACTGCTTGCGGTCATACTTATCACTACGTCCTGGAGAATTTATATGCGGATAAGGATAAACAAGAAGTGATCATCGGCCAGATTATTCAATGCAATGGCTGCGGCAGTATTGAGATCTATGAACAAACCCAGGAGACCCGTCTGGCATTGATGTCGAGAATGGTTACCGACATGGCGCTGGTCAAATCGGGAGAGATACATAAGAAGGATTTATTTAAGGATAGTCGAATTTTCAAAGGATCAACTATCGGTGAAAAGGAAGTCCGGACATTTTCCGAAGCCTACCACGCCCTGCGACAGGAGGTTGAACACGATCCTCAAAATTCCGAATGACACCGGCGGCTCGCCAATGTCTTATGTAACGGCAAACGCCCGGATCTGGCATTTCCCGAATACCAGGAAGCGCTACGGCTTAACCCGGAAGATGCTCTATCGGAATATTCTCTCGCGGATATCCTGATCGAACAGGGGGAAAACCGGGAAGCCATACCTTATGTTGAAAAATTAGCCGCCTTGATTTTCAAAGGAAAGATGGACGGTCGGTTGCGGAGAGACCTGTTCGTCTCTATGATTGAGCAGGCGAATATTATTTATCGCGGGATAGGTTATCGGGTC
>CAZNGC010000156.1:0-2698 GCA_964572435.1 uncultured Planctomycetales bacterium
CCCCAGCATAAACTGCCCTGGCTTAAGGCCGAAAACAGAAACCTTGAATTCTATAACATCATAATTAATCCCCTTGTAAAGCTCCTGGTATTGGTCAGGCTTGCCAAAGGCGCCTATTGAGAACGCTTCACGCTCTATCTCATGGTACTGGATATCCTTCACCGGCAGGCCCTTCACATACAGTTTTATGCTTAAGGGGATTTCCTCATTCAAATACCCCGAGCTCTTGCCTGTCTTGACCTTCACGAAAATCCGGTCTCCAAGGTCTTTTATCTGTTCCTCTGCCGCCGGCTCTTGTTGGCTGCCGGACCGCGCGGAAGATTGAGGCTGGCCTTTGAGCACTTCCACCTCAATCTGGTTGGAAACATATTTATCGCCGTTATGCTCTATCCGGAAAGGGCCGATCTTGAATACACCCGCTTCAACCGGCAGGAGCATGTAATTATGGGTGATCGAACCGGAAACCTTGCCGTTGACAATGGACATCATTGTCGACGGGCCCAGATACCGGCATTGAAAACCTTTGATTTCCGGTAATTCCGGGGCAGGCATATTCTGAAGGCCGTTGAAATTCAAAGACAGCTGCAGGGAAGAACCCAAAGAAACCTTATTCTTATCCGCCGATACCTCGAAGGGAATATCTTTGGCAAAACAGTCGGACGTCCGGCCCATCAAAAAAAGCGCGCACGCACCTAAAATAAATATCCTGAAGAAATTGAAATTATTTACCTTCACGCTAATTACCAATCCTTAAGCACATCTGCAAAACGCCCTTTTCCCCTATCTTCTAATTTACCCGCCGAGCTTTCTTCCTGCCGGTAACCATCCAGAAGCATATTCGCCTCTTCCTCGGACATCTGGCCGCGCTCTTCAGCCATAGCCGTTTCCTCCTGCCCAGGCTGCTTCTCTCCGCCGGCTTTCTCCGCTCCGGCAACAACCCCAGGTTCCTGTTCTTTCTCGTCTTCGGAGCCGCTTTCTTCCTGCTTAGCCGCTCCGGAATCCTTCCTGGCATCTTCCTGCTTACCGGAACCGGTTTCCCCCTGGGGCCGCTCCTTTTGCTCCTCCTGTTCCTCTTGCCCACGGTTCCCTTGCTTTTCTTCAGCCTGCCCTTTTTGCTTATCTTGCTGTTGTTTGGATTTATCCATAAGGGCCTTTAGTTCTTTCTCTACCAATTCGTGGTTTATCTTCGCGTCTTCATCTTTTGGGTCAAGCTCTATCGCCCTTTTATAATAATCCAGGCCCTGGCGCAACAACTCTATTGTCTGATTAAGGTCTGTGTTTTCTTTAAGCTTGCCGAGTTTATACTTGGCGTTGCCTATATTGAAATTCGCTTTTGCTTCCAACATCCTATCCCTGGAAACGGTGGCCTTCTCGAAATGGCTGATTGCCGGCTCATAATCCTCTTTCTTGTATTGCGCTATACCTATATTATAGCTGATCTCGGGCGAATCCGGAGATTTAATTTGCGCCTCGTTGTACAATTTGATCGCCTCATCGTATTTCTTCTGTTTATACAGCCTGTTCCCTTTTTCCAGCAGCCCGGGGCTGTCTTCGGCCAAAGACACGGATGCGCATAAATGGATGGTTGCCGCCGAAAGCGCCAAAATCAGGGCCAGCCTGTCTATATTCTTAATAAACCTACGCATATCAAGAAATACCCTTTAAGGTTTTCCTGTCGCTGACCAGGAACTCGGCAATAAGCGCAACCATGGCCAGCCACAGGAATATCCGGAACCTCTCCTCATAATGCTTGTTCATCCTGGATTCAAAATCCCTTTTCTCCATTCTGGATATTCTTTCCTTGTAAATCAAATCCAGCCCGAACTCCGCGCCGCTGGCCCTTACGTATACGCCTCCGGTATTCAGGGCTATTTTTTGCAGGCTATTTTCATCCAGGCGCGATTTAACCACGTTACCCCGGCTGTCTTTTAAAAATATCTTTTGCCCGTTCTCGCCGGTAACCGGAATAAGCTCACCCTCTTTTGTGCCGATACCGATACAGAATATCCGGATACCTTCTTTCTTCGCCTGTTCGCAGGCCTGCTCGAGATTGCCTTCATGGTCCTCGCCATCCGTGATAATTACCAATACCTTGTATTTCTTCTGCCCGCCTTCGTAACTCCTCAACGCCTCTTTTATCGCGCTGGTTATGGAAGTGCCGCCTTTGGGGATCGTATCTATACCGGTGTTATCCAGCGAAAGAAGGAACCCGCCGTAATCCAGTGTCAGGGGGCATTGCAGGAAAGCGCTGCCGCTGAAAGCGATCAAGCCTATCCTGTCTCCCTTAAGCTCGCGCGCCAGGTCTTTGACCGCCAGCTTCGAACGCTCAAACCTGTTCGGCTTCACGTCCTCGGCGAGCATGCTCTTGGAAGTATCCAGGGCGATCAGGATATCCACCCCTTTTCTCTTTACTTGCTCCCAACGGAATCCCCACTGCGGGCGCATAAAAGCGAAAAGCATAAGCGCCGCCGCCAGGATAACCAGGATATTCTTCAAGGCCCTCTTACGGTAATCCAGGCGCCAGATCAATTCATTCAGCAGATGCTTCTGGGCAAACTTCTCCAATGCCGCCTTGCGCCGGGCGGCCGCCCAGAAATAAAAGATGATTAACAGAAGGATAGCCGTACAAGCGAACACGAGATTGGCCGCCGCCAGCCTCATGGTATTTTCCTTAAAACAGTATTGGACAGAATTGCCT
>CAZNGC010000157.1:0-2672 GCA_964572435.1 uncultured Planctomycetales bacterium
GATTCTCTATCAAATCGGTGGCGGACCAGGCGTCCAGGCAGTAACGCCCGACGTAGTCGTATTTCAGGTAACCGTAACCGGCATCGCCCCAGGCTTTTCCCCAGGAATTCTTGAACTTGAACAACCCGGTTTTATCGTTATAACCGCAAACGCAAACGGCGTGCCCGCCAAGTTCCTCTTCGTTCTTAAGCGGCATAGGCACTTTTCCGTCACGGGCGGTCTTTTCAGAGAGCCAGCCGGAAAACACCAGCATTCCGGCAAGAAAAGGCCCGTTTACGATCAAGCTTTTTTTCATTTCTTTAACATTCTTCAGGCGCGCGTAAGCCTTGATGCGGTATTTCAGGGCCTGAGTGTCGGCGTTTTTTTTGGGTTTGTCCGTCTGATAGGGTTTATATGGCCAGCTTGACTCCAGACAAGCGCCTTTTTTAAAAAGCACTTTCATCGCCACCCTGGGATAAGTGCCTTCGCTCTCAGGGATCCCGTCCAGCTTCTTACAATTGGCATAAACATAACGGGGTGAAAGCGGAACGTATTTCTTGTATTCCTTGCCGTCAAAATACTCTTTGACCCCCACGGTCCCGGCAAAGGCGACGCAAGTCCCTTCTTCTCCCTGGTCGCGGACCGGAGACATCTCCTGGGCATAATCCAGGCGCGGCGGAAGTTTAACCACCGGCAAAAGCAAAGCCATAGGGATATCTCGCGGATCCTGATAATCCTTCAGACACCCCAGTTTAAAAACATGCGCCATTGCTATATTATATACTGATGGAGAGAAAAATCAATCGAAGAAAGCATAAAAGACTGGTCCCGGGCGCTGGGTTTTGGGTTACGGGAAAAGCATTTAATAGAGATTAAAAGTGGGTCATTTAATCCCCTATCCCAGAAATCCCCGGGTTTTAACCCGGTTGTACCTTAGCTTATCGGATGGCTAAGTATTCGTTCGTGCGAAGATGAACGCACTTTGCTCTTGTGTGGAATTGGGCAAGTGTTCACTCGTGCTATACCCGAACCAATTGGAAGGTTCGGTATTCGCTCGTGCGAAGCTCCGGGGAGGTCGCCGGAATAAGCAACCAGCCGAATAAACGCTGTGTACCGGCGAAGCATTGGCTTCGCCGGAAAATAGAAGGAGCCGCGGGCTTTAGCCCGAGGGGCTCCACTCGGAGCGCAGGGCGATAGAAACGAAACCCGGGGCGATCAAAGACTAAAGTTTGACAGCGGGAATTTTTACCACCCGGCCATTCTTCCATATCGCTAAAGGCCTGCCAGATTCTTTATGCTTCCTGACCACCCCGCGTATCGCGCTTTTCATAGCCAATACCGCTTTCTCTTGCAAGCTGATCCTTTTCTTCATATTTTAATCTCCATTTTCTTAATTTCGCCGAATAATTCCTTATCGAAGATAACGACTTTGGAAGATGCGCTTCTTGCGATCAAAGCGGGGCGGATACCGGTATTGTTAAGAATCATCCATGAATTCAAAAACGGCTGGTATAACTTAAAGAAATTAGCCACGGACCTGTAAAAACGCCGCCGGATATCTCTAATGGGAACATCATGTCCGCCTTCCCGAACTCTCTCCTTAATACGCTCTATGGCTAATTGCGGGCTTGGCAACCATAGAAAGAAAAGATGCAGTTGATAATCATCTTCTCTAAGTTTCTTAAAAAGTTTAACGTAAAGTTTTCCTGATAGAGTAGTTTCAAAGCCAAAATCAATCCCTTTCTTCGCAAACTCGTGGATTTGCGCCAAAACAAGCTTCCCGGCTTTTAAGGCAGCTGTCCGCGGCGAGAAAGGCGAAAGTCCTTTAGCTATAAGATCGGCATTGATAAAATTCGGGCACTTGGCGTAGTCAGGAAGAAACTTTTCGGCAAAGGTAGACTTTCCCGATCCGTTCGGCCCCGCGATTATATATACGTTCTTGCTGCTCATTGGAGATATATTATATCATTAGCATAATGAAAATACAGAGAGTTTTTGGCTAAAGTTTTAAAATTGGGTTCCGGGCGCTGGGTCACCAGTACGCTGTTGAATAAGTTCTTTAGACAGCGCACAGAGCAATCGAAAATCAGCATTGCATAATCCAAAGCTCAATGGAGCTTACCCTGAGCTTGTCGAAGGGGTCCAAAGCCAAAGCTCAATGGAGCTTACCCTGAGCTTGTCGAAGGGGTCAAATTTCTATTTTCGATTTTCAGAACCAAAAAGTTTGTGCTGTTCAGTAAGTTTTTAGACAGCGCACTGCGTCCGCCGCTGATAGGAGAGGTGGTAATCAATCCCCCCCTCCCGAACCAATAGATTATTCATATCTTTCTTCCCCTTGATGGGGAAGATACAGAAAGGGTATCATCGTCCTTATTACTCCCCACAAGGGGGAGGGAAATAAAAACTAAGGCAAGGGCATCGTAACCGATAAACGATAGCCGATTTTTAATATCGGCAACGGTCATGGTAATGAATAGATACAAACCTATCTTTCTTCCCTCAATGGGGAGAAGTGAAGAGGGATGGTGATCAATCCCCCCCTCCCGAACCCTCCCCACAAGGGGGAGGGAAAACAGCACGATGAAGGATAATATACTCTCATCTTCCATCTCCAATAACCGCCTCTAATCCCTTAGCCCAGAAATCCCCGGGTTTTAACCCGGTTGTACCTTGGCCAATAGGATGGCCAAGTA
>CAZNGC010000158.1:0-2610 GCA_964572435.1 uncultured Planctomycetales bacterium
GAAGCTCGACCGCAAGACTGCCCTGGAGCATTATGTTAAGGCAGTGAATAAAGGCATCCTGAAAATCCTTTCCAAGATGGGTATTTCCACCCTGCAGAGTTATCGCGGCGCCCAAATATTCGAGGCGCTTGGCCTGGATAAGGGTTTTGTCGATGAATATTTTACGGGAACGGTTTCCAGGATCGGCGGCGCCGACCTGGGGGTTATCGCGCAGGAAACTCTCCTGAGGCATAAAGCTGCTTTTGAGGTAAATTCATCTGATCCGGGGATGCTGGTTTCCGGCGGGCTTTACCAATGGAAGCGCGACGGGGAGTTTCATCTTTGGAACCCCGATAGTATTGCCGCTTTGCAGGATGCGGCGCGCAATAACGACAGCCGGCGTTACGCGGAGTTTGCCAATTTAATCAATGACCAGTCAGCCCAGCCAGCTACCTTGAGGAGCCTTTTTAAATTTAAAGAAACCGCGGGTATCCCGCTGGAAGAGGTAGAGCCGGTAGAGCAGATCGTCAAGCGTTTTGCCACCGGGGCGATGAGTTTTGGTTCGATCTCTGCCGCAGCGCACGAGACGATCGCTATTGCCATGAACCGGCTGGGAGGAAAATCCAATACCGGCGAGGGCGGCGAGGATCCCGGGCGTTTCGTTCCTCTTGCCAACGGCCAGTCCAAAAGGAGCGCGATCAAGCAGGTTGCCAGCGGGCGTTTCGGGGTAACCGCCAATTACCTGGTAAATGCCGACGAGATACAGATCAAGATCGCCCAGGGGGCCAAGCCCGGCGAGGGAGGGCAGCTTCCGGGGCATAAGGTAAGCGTAACGATCGCCAGGACGCGTTATACTACTCCCGGGGTAACGTTGATTTCTCCTCCTCCGCATCACGATATCTATTCGATTGAAGACCTTGCCCAGCTTATTTTCGACCTTAAAAATACTAATCCCTCGGCGCGTATCAGCGTGAAATTGGTTTCCGAAATAGGGGTCGGGACGATCGCCGCGGGAGTCGCCAAGGGGCACGCGGATATGATCCTGATCTCCGGAGGCGACGGGGGCACGGGAGCTTCTCCTTTGAGTTCGATCAAACACGCCGGCCTGCCCTGGGAATTGGGCATAGCCGAAACGAACCAGACTTTGGTCTTGAATGATTTGCGCAGCCGGGTGCGCCTGCAGACGGACGGACAGATGCGCACCGGACGGGACGTGGCGATCGCCGCTCTCCTGGGAGCGGAAGAATTCGGTTTTTGCACCGCGGTACTTATCGTTTTGGGGTGTGTGATGCTTAGGCACTGTAACCTGAACAACTGTTCCGTGGGGATTGCCACGCAGGACGATATTCTCGAGAAGAGGTTCCAGGGCAGGCCTGAATACATCGAGAATTATTTCCGTTTCGTGGCCGGTGAATTGCGCCAGATAATGAGCAGGCTGGGCATCCGCAGGATAGACGAGATGGTCGGCCGCACCGACCTGCTTGAACCGAATTCAGGAATCCTCCCCTGGAAAGCCAAAGGCATAGATTTCAAACAGGTCCTTTACCGGCCGCAAACCCCGGATGAGGTGGGAAGGTATTGTATTATAAAACAGGACCACGGTATAGACGATGTCCTTGACCGCAGGCTGATCAAACTGGCGGAACCGGCCCTGAAAAACAGGGGAGCAGTCAGGTGTGAGCTTGCGATCAATAACGTCAACCGCACGACCGGGGCGATGCTTAGCGGGCAGATATGCAAAATTTACGGGGAAGATGGGCTTGCCGAGGATACCGTGTATTTTAAATTCAAGGGGGTTGCCGGCCAGAGCTTCGGGGCCTGGCTTGCCAAAGGGGTTACTTTTGAACTGGAGGGCTTAAGCAACGATTACATCGGCAAGGGGATTTCCGGCGGCAAGATCATTGTTTACCCCGACAGGAACGCCAGCTATAAGCCGGAGGAGAATATCATTATAGGCAACACCACTTTTTACGGCGCGATCAACGGCCAGGCGTATATCCGCGGGGTAGCCGGGGAGAGGTTCTGTATCCGTAATTCAGGCTTGATGGCTGTAGTCGAGGGGGTCGGAGACCATGCCTGCGAATACATGACCGGCGGCAGGGTGGTGGTGATAGGCAAGACAGGAAGGAATTTCGGGGCGGGGATGTCCGGGGGGATCGCTTATGTTTACGACCTGGACGGTTCTTTCAGGGGAAAATGCAATCTCGGGATGGTCGAGCTTACCGCTGCCGACGGACAGGACACCCAGGCCATCAAGGTTATGCTCGCCAACCATTACAAGTATACTGCCAGCCCTCTGGCAAAACATTTACGCGATAACCTGAAGCAGGAAATCAAACATTTCGTAAAGGTCATGCCATTGGAATATAAACGCATCCTGGAAGAGCAGAAGATAGTCAGGAAACTTCAGTTAGAGGAAAACAGCGATGGGTGATGTTAAAGGTTTCTTAAAGGTCCAACGCAAGAAAAGCGGCTACCGTCCGGTTTGCGAACGCATCAGGGATTTCGCGGACGTGGCGCTTTTGCCCGGCAAGGAACACAGCCAGGAGCAGGCTTCGCGCTGTATGGATTGCGGCACTCCTTTTTGCCACGCGTCATGCCCTGTGGGCAATTATATCCCGGAGTGGAACG
>CAZNGC010000159.1:0-2550 GCA_964572435.1 uncultured Planctomycetales bacterium
TCAGCGGAAGGGGACTATGGGAAATTTTACGCTGGCACTTTTATAACCACAGCAACTGGGTTCGCAATTTTTAAAGAATATTGTAAATCCTGGGAAGCGAGGATAAACGATTATAGTAAAAGAAGCGCTTCCTCTGCTATGCATATGTGCCGTATCGGTATCCTAACTGGCGGCGGGCCAGCTTCAGGCCATAATGCGGTTATATACGCAGCATTACTTGAAGCCCAGAAGAGGGGAATAGAATTGATTGCCATCTGGCAGGGTTGGAAGGGGTTGATCCAAGATTCTTTGGTTTCTGCAGCACGCCCGCTTTCTATAGGAGATGTTAATCCTTATCGTTATGAAGGCGGTACTATTCTAATGACCAGCCGTGAAAATCCCTATAAGAAGGAAAACGTAGAAAAAGGTTTGCCACGGATTGTCTGGGAGAATATTCAGAAATTAAGCCTGGATGGCCTGCTTACTTTAGGAGGAGACGATACTAATTCCGTATCTTTTAATCTGCAGCAGGAACATCCGGATTTTCCGATTATCGGTTTACCTAAGACCATGGACAATGATTTAAATCTTCCGCAGGGGGTTTCCACATATGGATTTGACAGTTTTGTTGAAGCTTCTGTAGAAATGGTGCGGCATGGCATTGTTGATGCCCGCTCGACTAACCGGATTCTGGTGGTAGAAAGTTTCGGCCGCTCTGCAGGTTTTGCTCCATTGAGGATCGGTTCGTTAGTAAAGGCAAGTAGGACTCTTATACCCGAAGAAAAGGATCTGGATTTTGAGAAGATTTTAACCGAACTTTCCGATTATCATAAAAAGCATGGGTATGCGGTTGTAATTGTTTCGGAGGGGGTTAAAATTAACAGGAACTTTGCAAACAATGCATTTTTATTAGAACGGACTTTTACTAATGACCCTGTAGCTAAAGCCGCATTTGAGACAGCCACCGCTGTTGATGCATTCGGTCACCCCAAATTGGAAAATTCCGGACTTATTATTGCCGCAATCTTGAAGGCAAATCTTAAAGGTATCAGTATAAGCCTTGCCGGTAAACTTGATTATATGGTTAGATCTGCCCCTGTTTCAGAGATAGACAGGGTTATGTGCGAGCTTGTCGGGCAATCCGCTGTCGAACGCATCACTAATAATGAACACAACATTTTGCTTTATGTTTCTAATAATAAGGTAGAATCTCTAAAGCTTACCCCGAAACTTGGCGGCAGGGAAGTCGACATTCTTGGTAAAGATAAAGAAGAATTCCTGCAGGCGAACCAGGCATTGGTTGAGTTGACGCAGAGCAAGATATCCAGTTCGCCGATTAAGGGAGAAGGGATAAAAGCTACTTTCAAGCGAATTTTAATAACATTAACTTTATGCATTCTATCGCTTGCTATAATTTGCGTTCCAGGAATTTTACGTGAATGTAATAAGTATAAAGAATATAGGATGAATCAAATAAGCGAAATGTTAACGGATAATAACCACGATAATGATTTGAAGGCCCTTGATAAATTTTTAAATAATTTTCCCTATCCTTCTTATCCTAAAGATTTAGTTCCCTTGTTGCTTAAATTCTTAGAAAGCAAAGATCCCGGTATCCGTCTTTATGCAACCATGTGTCTTTATTTAATTCCTCCGTCTCTCATTGAGAACTTCAGCCAATCCGCAATGCCAGTTTTTCTTAAGACAATGGAAGATAGGGATTCTGATGTTCGAGATTTCGTAATAAAAATACTTGGCAACATGGGCCCTTCCGCTCAGGCAGCAGTTCCTGCTTTGATTAAAGCCTTAGAGGATAAGTATACCCAGATTAGCGCAATTCAAACCCTCGGAAAAATCGGCCCTTCCGCTCAGGCAGCAGTTCCATTCTTACTTGAAGCTATAGAGGATAAAAACCTTGATGTCCGTATCCAAGCGGCCGGTGCCCTTGGGAAAATTGATCCTTATTCCCGGGATACGGTATCAATTCCAGCATTGGTTAAAATAATATTAGAAGAGAGGGATGACTATCTTCTTCCCGATGCTGCCGGATATTTAACCGCATTAGGTTGGACGCCCAACACACAAGAAGAAGTGGTAGTTTATTTGGTAGCAAGGCATGACCGGGAAGCCATGGTAAAGATGGGGCCTGTTGCTTTTCCATATTTGACCAAGATTCTAAAAGACAGGTATGATGTTAATGTCGCTATAGCCTTAGGTCAATTAGATTGGGAACCTGTTACAGAAGAAGAAAAAATAGCTTACTTTATCGCGATTAAAGATGAAGTAGGTTTGCATGCTAATTGGGCGGTTACTAAAAGGGTTCTTTTGGTTAACGCTAACAGCGGCGATCCTTATAAAGTAGATATAGCTGTTCGAGTTATTATGGGCTTGGGTCAAGAAGATGGGGTTGATGTCCTAATAAATATTCTTGATAACCATGGAACAAAGAAAATAGCAGAAATGTATTTAAACTGTGGACATCCCAGGTTAGCAGATGCTGCGGGGGATTGGGCATTTAGGCATGGGTATGCTATGTTTACCTCTGGCGGCGGCGATGCCGGTGTGACGTGG
>CAZNGC010000160.1:0-2540 GCA_964572435.1 uncultured Planctomycetales bacterium
TTATCTTAGTCACCGCCTAATCTGTTGTACTGATCGGCTCTTTTATTGGCGCCCCCAGGCCGGTCACGCCGAGCACGCGGCCGCCGTTGGTAACCACCTTG
Source organism: uncultured Planctomycetales bacterium (assembly GCA_964572435.1). Classification (GTDB taxonomy): domain Bacteria; phylum Omnitrophota; class Gorgyraeia; order Gygaellales; family Profunditerraquicolaceae; genus UBA6249. The sequence goes on from CAZNGC010000160.1 coordinate 102, forward strand.
CCATCTGAAATACTAGTACCCGCGTGAAAAACAACGACGTCTTTCATGTTCTCCGCTTCCTCCAAGCCGCTGATCTCTTTGCCTTTTGCATAATCCCCGGGATACCCTCCCGATGCGCAAACCACGCATACGCAGGCGCGGCTGTCCCAATAAAGATTCTTTACCCCGCCCAATTCTCCGTCGGAGACGGCAAGCATCACCTCTACCAAATCGGATTTCAGCCTGGGGAGGATAACCTCGGTCTCCGGGTCTCCGAAACGCACGTTAAATTCCAGGGCCTTAGGCCCGTCTTTGGCCAACATTATGCCGGCGTATAAAACCCCGCGATAATCAATCCCCTCTTTGCGCAAGCCGGCGATAGTCCGGTAAATTATCTTCTCCATAACCTCGACCAATACATCGGCGGTAACTATCGAAGCCGGGGAATAAGCGCCCATACCTCCGGTATTGGCGCCCTCGTCGTTATCAAAAACCCGTTTATGGTCCTGTGCTGAAGCCAATGCCAGCACCTGTTTGGAATCAGTGATCACCATGATCGAGGCCTCCTGGCCCTGAAGGCACTCCTCGACGATTATCCTTTTGCCGGCGGCGCCGAAGACCTTATCCTGCATGATCGCCTCCACCGCCTTCTTCGCCTCTTCAACCGTCTTGGCCACGACCACGCCTTTGCCCGCGGCCAGGCCGTCGGCCTTGACCACGCATGGCGCGCCGATCTTATGGATATATTTCTTCGCCGCTGCCGGATCGTCAAAAACCTTGAAATCCGCCGTAGGCACTTTATACTTTGCCATCAGCTCTTTGCTGAAAACCTTGCTTGCCTCCAGGTTCGCCGCCTTTTTGTTCGGGCCAAAAATCTTTAATCCCGCCTTGATGAATTCATCGGCAATCCCCAGGGACAGGGGGACCTCGGGGCCGACTACGGTAAGGCCTATTTTTTCTTTCACGGCGAACTCCAGCAGGCCGGGTACATCGTCGGCTTTTATATCCACGCATTCTGCGAGCTTGGCGATACCGCCGTTACCGGGAGCGCAAAATATCCTGGAAACAAGTTTTGACTGGGCGATCTGCCAGACCAAAGCGTGTTCCCTGCCTCCGGAGCCTACCACCAGAATACGCATAGTTACTTCTCCACTTTCACCGCCGGTTCAAGCGAAGCGGCGGACTTGACGGTTAACGCAAAAATATCAGAAAACGGACGGTCGCCTATCCAGCTATCCGTCAACAGGATGTCCTTGACCGGTTTATCCGGACGAGGGTTGGTAAAAGTTACATGGAATATGCTGCATTTCTGGCGCACGGGATTCTCACCCAGGGACTTGATCGCCGAGCCGTTTCCGCTCCATGTGCCCAGGCCGATGCTGAACCAATCCCAAAACACGGGCACGGAAAGTTCTTGATAAACCCCGTCCTCGTAAACGAATATCGCGCTAAGTGTGGCGTAAAAATATTTTTCGCCGAAGAGGCGCATCAAGTCGTCATGTTCGTAGCTGTTGCTGTAGTTGCCTCCGCAAAGCAGATGGATTTCGTCTATTCTCGCCCCCTGCCTTATGGGCAGAGTGAATACGTTGTTATCTTCCAGGTCGAGCCTGCCGTAATCTTTCCATTCGTCGGGGCCTTTCACCAGGAATTCGACACCGTCATATTTTAAGAACCTGGAGGCGAATATATTCGGGCCGGCGCCCTCTAAAGCGAAATTCTCCCTGCTCTTGGCGAGGAAATAGAAATTACCTTTTCTCTCCCACCTCTCCCCAGCCCAGGCAGCCAGGGGAAGCAAAACTATCGTTATGACAATTAATATCTTCTTAAACATTCTTCCCATATCCCGGGGTCCTGCCGCTGCAGCACCCTATCGTGCTCACTTGCGTTGCGCGCGACAGGGAACCCGCTGCCGCGCCACCCCCGCCATCCGATAAACAAATATAACCATGCTACGCTAAAATAACTCTAACCCCATTTTCACTTATCGATGCGCAGAAAACTCCGATACTTCCCATATTAAATACAAATTACTATTTGCTAAGTTTTAAAGACGCATAGATGGTTTCTAAAGTATCAGGTTGTAAAGCCCATCTATATGCTGGGTGGATTTCCCAATCATACCCAAAATCGGAGAAAACATTCGATAAATATCTATTTTCTTCGAAATATTTTCGGTCAATCCATTCTCCACTTTCCTTCCTAGCAGTGAGAAAATTAATCTTATACATAAAAGCGGCTAATTCTTTTTCTCCAGCTATGCTGCCATTAGCAAGACGAAATTCGCCTGACTGCATAATATTTCTAATTTTCTGATACAGATTTGCCGTGGTATAAACATATCCCGCCTGCGTAGTTCTCTCCTTCTTGTTAGGTTTCATGTTTATAAGCAAACGCCCTATATCAGGAAGTTCTGATCTATACTCATTAATTGTATCTTGTAATCTACCTTGTGAATACTCA
>CAZNGC010000161.1:0-1517 GCA_964572435.1 uncultured Planctomycetales bacterium
GTTCTTTAACGTTGGTGCTGAAGTAGAGGGGATAAGATCCGTTCAGCGGCAGGTACGCAACAATAGTAATATGAAATATTGGGTCCTTGTCCCCAATAATATCCCGAAAGAAGGCTACGGCCTTATAGTTGTGCTTGCCGGCGGTGACGGGGATGGGGAAAAGGTTGTGCCGTTCTGGGAAAATGTCATCAGGAATTCACCCGAATACAGGTATATAGTGGTTTTGCCGGTCGCGCCCAAATGGGGCAAGGACCAGACAATTACGTGGCCTACGGATAAAAGCAGGGATTTAGTAAAGGGCATGAAGTTTACAACCGAAAAGTTTGTTTCCGAATTGGTCAATGAGGTTGTAAAAGAGAATAAAATTAATCCTTACCATATTTGGCTGCATGGAATTTCTTCCGGTGGCCCCGCGGTTTACGCGGTTTCGCTTTCCGACCCCGCTTGTTTCAAGGGTTATTACGTGCTTTCTTCCGTATTTAAAATTGACCAGCTGCCTCCGCTTTCCCTCGCTAAAGGCAAAAAATATTACATACAGCATAGCCAGGAAGACAGGATGTGCCCTTTATGGATGGCTAAAAAGGCGGCTTTTCAGTTAGGGGAGAATGGCGCGGTTACCGAGCTCGACCTGTTCCAAGGCCCTCACGGATACCCGTTTAAGGACGGTCACCCTGATTGGGACAAGATAAAAGCCGCTTTTAAATGGTTGGAGAAGTAGTTTGCTGTGATTAAAAAGGAGGGAATTTAAATGAAAAGATTTCTAGCTTTTATGTGCCAAATTTGTCCTTTTTGCATTTTTTCACGTCGTTTCCCGAACTCAAAATTTTCCCAAAAAATGAGGGAGATAGAGAAAGACTGCCCTTGCTGTAAGGCATACAAAGAGCTCAAGAAATAGGATATACCACCCTAAAAAAGCAAATATTTCCCCTTGAAAATCCGCCAATAAGTGGTATCTTAAAGCGACTTCAAAACGTGTCTAAAAATATGAATAAAACAGCCATATTTATAGTCGCTTTATTAATGTTGAGCCCTGTCGCGGCAAGCGCCAATCTCATAACCAATCCGGGTTTTGAGACGGGCAATTTCAGCGGTTGGAGCGCGTACGCTTATGGCTCCGAGCAGGTATCGAGCGCGAATCCCAATTCGGGACAGTACGAGGCAAGGATATACAACTACGGTTGGATAACCCAGACCGTCAACGTAACCCCTAATACCACCTACAAGTTGTCCTCATACCTGTATATGCCGCAGGATGGGGGAGAGGCGTCGATCTCGATAACCTTCTACAACTCTTCAGGCACAAGCTCATTCCAGCAGGAACGCACCTGGGAGAGGATCCCCGGCAGCCAGCAGTACGAAAAGATCGAGACAGACTGGCTTGTCGCCCCAAGCTACACCGCTTACGCCAAGGTCAAGTGTTCCGTCGCCTCAGCCGGCAGCTACATAGATTTTGATGATGTTAACCTCGAAGTGATCCCCGAACCAGCCTCAATATTGCTTTTACTCTCCGGCCTGAC
>CAZNGC010000161.1:1527-1894 GCA_964572435.1 uncultured Planctomycetales bacterium
GGGCCTCAAGAAAAAGCCCTAAATTCCGGCATAATTTCAAATTGACTTATCGTCTCCCGTAGATGTATCATATCCTCGTTCTCAAAACCGAGGAAAACATGGCCAAACGCATAGTCATTGTCCTGGTATTTCTTTGCATCTGCTCTGCATCTCCTGCCTGTACCGATTTCCAAGTCAAAGCTAAAGACGGCACTGTAGTCATCGGGCGTTCGATGGAATTTCCGATCGAGGAGCATTCGAAAGTGATCGTTGTCCCGCGCGGCCAACAGTTCACCAGCGTGAGTGACAAGGGCGTAAAAGGCCTGAGCTGGACGAATAAATACGGTTACCTGGCCGTCGATGCTTTCAATGTCGAAGACGCGTACCT
>CAZNGC010000161.1:1904-2491 GCA_964572435.1 uncultured Planctomycetales bacterium
GGCCTCAACGAAAAAGGGCTCGCCTACGACGCGCTGATGTTCACCGGAGCCCAATACCAGGACGAGACCCCGGGCAAGTCCGTCACTATCCTGGATTTCTGTTCATGGATAATGGGGAATTTCGCTACGGTCGACGAGGTAAAAGAAGCCCTGCCCAAAGTCAACATCACAAACAAAAAAGTCAAGGGAGCGCCCGCGCCGATGGACCTCCACGTGGCTCTGCACGACGCCTCCGGCAGGAACCTGGTCATCGAGTTCATTGACGGGAAGGTAAACATCTATGACAACCCGCTCGGGGTAATGCCCAACCGCCCGGACTTCCCGTGGCAGATGAATAACCTGCGCATTTATATCAACCTCGACGCGCATGACAGGAAGGATAAGGAGATAAACGGCGTCAAAATCGAGCCGACCGGCGTCGGGAGCGGGATGCTCGGCCTGCCCGGCGACTGGACGCCGCCGTCGCGGTTCGTCAAGATCGCTTTATGCGTGGATGCGGCCAACCAGGCGAAGGATTCTGCAGGGGCCGTCAACCTTGCCGAGCACCTCCTGAATACGGTCGACATACCGAAAGGGCCCATCAAGGA
>CAZNGC010000162.1:0-2438 GCA_964572435.1 uncultured Planctomycetales bacterium
GTTGCCCTCATCGGTTTTTGAGACCGACGTGTATGCCATTCCACCACTTCGGCAGAGATTTTTAAGTTGACGCTAAGCATTTTATATTCTAAAATAGCAAAGGTCAAGAAGATAAATTCAATGGGGCTGTAGCTCAGCTGGGAGAGCACTTGCATGGCATGCAAGGGGTCAGGAGTTCAATCCTCCTCAGCTCCACCAAATTTTTTCGGCAGGACGGGCGGATAATATCCGTCCTTTATACTTTTAAGGCCAGTAACTTATTGACGCTGGTTTGGAGCAAGGGTATAATCAACTGATATGATATTAGGCGTGCATATTTCAGGGGCGGGAAAAATCTACCAGGCGCCGGAGGCTGCCAGGGCCCTGGGCTGCGATACCATGCAGATATTTGCCCGCTCTCCCCAGAACTGGCGCAACGGCACCCGTCTGTCCCCCGAAGACATCGCGGAATTCAGGCTTAGGCGCAAACAATGCGGGATTGACCCGGTTTTTATCCATATATCCTATTTGATCAATCTGGCTTCTCCCGACGCGCGGCTGTATAACGGTTCCATCCGGGCCTACATCGAGGATATCCGGGAAGCGGAGGAATTGGGCGCCGATTATATTGTTACGCATATGGGCAGCCATAAAGAAACATCTGAGGCCGCCGGAATAAGTAGGTTGATCAAGGCCCTGGACAAGATATTGGAGGATACCCGGGGTTCGAAGGTCGGCATATTGCTGGAGAATACCTCGGGTTCCGGCTCCTGGCTGGGGTACAGGTTTTACCATCAACATAAAATACTGAAGGGCCTGAAGGAGAAGTCCCGGGTGGGGTTGTGCCTGGATACGGCGCACGCCTATCTTGCCGGATACGACCTGGCGTCAAAGCAGGGCCTGGACGGGATGCTCGACGAGATCGAGGAAATGGTTGGGTTGAAGCTGGTCAAGCTTATCCATCTTAACGATGCCGCGGGAGACTTGGGTTGTCATCATGACCGGCATGACCATATAGGCCGCGGCCATATCGGGCTGGCGGGGATGAAAAGGATCATCAATCATCCGAAGCTCAAAGACATCCCGATGATCTTGGAAACGCCCAAGAGTGACGCGGACAGCGATAGACAGAACCTGGCCCTGGTCAGGAAATTAAGGATCAAGTAATGTATTACGATTTTAAGAAAATAGAAGAGAAATGGCAGAAGGCTTGGCAGGATAACCATGCCTTTCGGGCGCGCACGGATGAGGCGCGCAAGAAGTATTATCTTCTGGAGATGTTCCCGTATCCTTCGGGGAAAATCCATATGGGCCACGTTCGCAATTATACCATCGGCGATGTCGCTAGCCGTTTCAAGCTCCTGCAGGGTTATAATGTGATGCATCCGATGGGTTTTGACGCCTTTGGCCAGCCCGCGGAGAACGCCGCGATAAAAAACAAGACCAAGCCGGATACCTGGACGCATAAATGCATCCGGGAAATGGAGACAGAGCTTAAAAAGATGGGGTTCTCCTATGACTGGGAGAGGGAGATTTCTACCTGCGACAGCAGTTATTATAAATGGAACCAGTGGATATTTCTGAAGATGTTCGAGCGGGGGCTGGCTTATAAAAAGGCCTCTGCAGTCAACTGGTGCCCGAGCTGTCAGACTACCCTGGCCAATGAAGAGGTGGTTGACGGTGGGTGCTGGAGGTGTCATACAACGGTAGAGCAAAAGGACCTGGAGCAATGGTATTTGAAAATCACCGAGTATAAAGAGAGGCTGCTTGAGGATTTAAGCCAGCTTAAGCTTTGGCCGGAGCGGGTCCTGGCTATGCAGAACAACTGGATCGGCAAATCCAGCGGTGTGGATATTTATTTCCGCCTGAAAGGCGGCGACGGTATAATCCCGGTTTTTACCACACGCGTAGATACTATTTTCGGGGCTACTTACATTGTCCTGGCTCCCGAGCATCCTTTGGTAAAAGACCTGGTCAAGGGCAATCCGCAAGAAAGGGAAGTCTTGAGTTTTGTGGAGAGGGTTTCTAGGGAAAGCAAGGTCGTGCGTACTGCCTCCGACGTAAAAAAGGAAGGTGTCTTTACCGGCTCCTTCGCGATAAACCCTGTGAATAACGAAGAGGTGCCTATCTGGGTTGCCGATTACGTCCTGATGGAATATGGGACGGGCGCGATCATGGCTGTGCCCACGCATGACCAAAGGGATTTTCTTTTTGCCAAAGAACATAAGTTGCCTATGCGCCTGGTTATTTCCCCGAAGGGCTGCCAGATAAAAGCCGAGGAAATGAGCGAGGCTTATGAAGGCGAGGGAGTCCAGGTAAATTCCGGAGAATTCGACGGTTTAAGTAACGCGGAGGCAAAAGAGAAGATCGGCCTCTGGATGGAAAAGAAGGGTATAGGTAAGATTCAAACGCATTGGCGCCTGCGTGACTGGCTGATCTCGCGGCAACGTTATTGGGGG
>CAZNGC010000163.1:0-2348 GCA_964572435.1 uncultured Planctomycetales bacterium
CTGGGATCTTGCCTTCCTATTTGTATAATGGTTAATTGGCTTAAAAAAAAAGTTAACCAAACGCCTAATTTTCCCTCCGATTTCAAACCCCTTGGTCACCGCCTCAGCCACATTCCTATACTCCCCCCATGGAGGAGTGCTGGTATCCATATATTGAATCAGATTCCTGAAATTATTGTGGAAATACGTTAAATCAAATGACAGCTTATCCTTCAGGAAACTCTGCTCGAACCCAAAATCGTAACTCCTGTTTTTTTCCGGCTTAAGATTGGTATCACCGTAAATCGAATAAAGCTGATAAAGCGTAGGGGCTTTAAAACCCGTGCCCCAGTTTGCTTTCAGGCGGGTTCCTGTCTCCGGAATAAGATAAGCGGTAGATACCTTATAGGTAACTTCGGTACCGAACATCTCGTGGTCGTCAATCCTCAAGCCAGGAGTGATAAACAACCTGTCCCAGGCCTTAAACTGATCCTGCAAATAATATCCGAGATTATCGATACTTTTGCGGTTCTGATGGGTCGTAGAACCATACAGATCAGGGGTGACTCTATAATAAGATGAACCGGTCTCTTTTTCGTATTCAAACCCCGCGGTAACGGTATTCCATTTCACCGGCGAGATATTGTGCTGCCATTCAACCTTTTTATTGTTTCCTTTATACCAATCCGCCATAGTATCGTCGTCGACCGCGTTCCAGTCCCTGCGGTCCTTGCGGCGGATATCGTGATAGGAAAAAGAAAGGATATGCGTCCAGTAAGAATTTATCGCTTGGTCAAAAGCCACTTTGCTGGCAAGATCCCTGGACCAGGACGTATAATTGGAGACATCCTTATTGGCGCCATTGTCGATACCGGTTACCGCGTCGGTATAGTTAACCACCGCGCTCAATTTGGCGTTATCCAGCACCTTATACCCCACACTTGAAGAAAGAGAAAGATTATGGTAAGGGTCTTTTTCGGAGCCGTTATAGGCCTTTGATATGCCAGAGGAATCAACATGAGTAGCGGAAAAGGAATAATCGAGTTTATCTATCGCCGTGCCTCTTAACGCCAGGTTCTCGGTGAAGGTGTTATGCGAACCGCCTTCAAAAGAACCTTCAACATTCGGCTTGCCGATACCTTTTTTGGTAACGATATTGATCACGCCGGCCATCGCGTCTGAACCGTAAAGCGTGGACTGCGGGCCGCGTACGATCTCGATACGCTCGACATTATCGGTCAGAAGATTGGCGAAATTAAAGGCCCGGCTGGAGTCGATCGGGTCATTCATCTCCACCCCGTCGATCATCACCAGGGTCTGGGCAGAATTAGCGCCGCGTATAAAAACCGAAACCCCTCCACCCAAGGCCCCGGTTTGCATTACTGTCAATCCCGGGACATCGCGTAAAACCTCTTCCACTGTGCGCTTACCGGTCTTTTCTATATCCTCGGCGGTAATTACAGTAGTAGAACTTCCTATTTCCGCCTGGTAGATCTCGGTCTTGGTCGCCGAAACAATAACATTGCCCAAGTCATATTTTGCGCCTGCGGCAGAAACATCCGCGGCATCCTGCGCCTCTTTACTGCTATCCTGCGCCCAGGCTAGGCCTGCAGTGCATAAAACCGCCGTTATAATAAAACTAAAAACTTTGTTTCTCATTTTCTCCTCCCTCGAGAATACTTTACCCGCAGGATTCCTTAAGCGGGATTTCCTAGATAGCCAATCGTCCGGGCTCATAAGCATTAGCTTCTTTACCGTTGCGGGGCAGCGGAGGGAATGGCGTATAAAATAACGAATACCCTCACTTCCTTTGCCTATCTGGAAATAGTTTTTCTATGAATATATTTTGCCTTGCAACCGCCTATTTCTTTTCCTCCTCCTTTCCGGCTGGTTCGTTAGTCTTCCTGTCAACTTTTCCTGAACATACGTCTTCCCGGTAAGACCATCTTACACGCGAGGTGCTGCCGACAACCTTCGAATACGCCAGTTCCCCGGGATCTTTTCCGTCTAACGTATAATACCACGCTGTCCGCCCGCGGGCTCCTTCAACCCCGTCTATGGAAACGACAAAAACATACTTGCCGATACAATGGGTCTTTACATCCGCGACTGCCTGCAGCGCCGCCAGGACGGTCATATCTCCCGAAATAACAGTTTCCGCCTCGCGTAGAGGCAAATTACCGCCGTAATCTATCTCCATAACAACCTTATGCCCGCAGGCAAGGCGCAGATTGCGCGCTGCCGCTACATATACCCCCGCCGCAGCCGTAGCAAAAACGAAAAAAATTACCGCTGCTATAGCCTGGTTCTTTTTTATCAATTTTCCCTCCTTGCTGTATTAACGTTATTTACCCCCGGCGTATTCTGCG
>CAZNGC010000164.1:0-2342 GCA_964572435.1 uncultured Planctomycetales bacterium
TGGCCTGAATACAAGCCGTTTTCAATCTTTGCCATTATAAAATTTCCGGCGGACGGAAACGGCCTTACCCCATTGATCCCGGTAAGCCGTTCATATAGAAACCTGCGTTCGCTTATAAGCTTCTCCCTGCTTAATACAAAGAATTTCTTTTCTTTCAAAACCGCCTCGCCGGCAGTCTGCGCCAGGCTATTTACCGGCCAAGGCTGTCCAAAATCCCTTAAGCGCCTGATTATTTCCCGGTTGCCCACGGCATACCCGAGCCTTAATCCTGCCAAACCGAAGAATTTAGTCATCGAACGCAATACTATAAGATTACTGCTTTTTGCCGCAATAGGCACCAGGCTGCATCCTTCGGACAGGTCTATAAAAGCCTCGTCTAAGATCAAAGCGCACCTCCGGCGGCCAAGGGCGCCGGCAAGAAACTCCGCGTCATGCTTACCTAACAAAACCCCGGTAGGATTGTTGGGATTGCATAAGAACAGGGCATCCGCCTTAGGAGGAAGCTTCCCCAGAATTTCCCTAACATCCGGCATAAACCCCTGCTCTTCTTTTACAAAGAACGGCACAACTCTTGCTCCCGATTCTTTCAAGGCCTTCGCGTATTCGCCGAAAGAAGGCAAAATCACAACCCCCATCCTGATGCCTAACGCCGGCACCAGCCGGTAAAGGAGATCGGCCGATCCATTGCCCGCGGCAATATTACCTTCTTTTATCCTCAGATGCCCGCTTAAGGCATTTATCAGTCCGGAAGATCTCCTGTCAGGGTATCCTTTTATGTTACGGATACTGCGGGCAATGGCCCTATTTACCTCCGGAGGCAAACCGAAGGCATTCACGTTAGAGCTAAGATCCTTCAAAAATCCTTTCCTGACTCCGAATTTCCGGCAAGCCCATAAAATGTCTCCCCCATGCGCGCAGCTCCCGGTCTTAACCATCATTTCACAAATAAGAAAGCGGCAAGGCTTACAACTTCGGCTGTCTCATTCAAGCCGCCTAAAACATCACCAGTAACCCCGCCGATCCTTTTCTTCAACCAGGAAAAGCAGATAAACATAAAAAACAACAGAGGAATTATTAAAACTAGAAACTGTAAACGCATGAAGATAAGCGTTCCGGATATAAAGATAAAAGTCGCCATGACGAGCTCTCTTAAACCGCAATTTTCCACAAAAGCCTTTCCAAAACCATCCACCTGTCTGGCATAAGGGCAAAAATAAGCGGCACAAACCATTGACCACCTCCCGGCAGCCGGGACCAACAACAAGGCCTGGATGCGCAATGACGGGAAAATCTCATTAACCAGGGCTATTTTCAAGACAATCAACAGCACCAGCGCAATAATACCTTTAGCGCCGCAATGGTGGTCCTTCATCACCTCAAGGACTTTTTCTTTGTCGTAACCGGAACTAAAACCATCCGCAGCATCGACAAACCCTTCAAGATGCAGGAACCCCGAAATAAAAGCCCATAAAACAACAAGCATAACGGATACAAAAAGTGAAGAAAATATTTCTGACAACGCCAGGTAAACACAGGAAAGAACCGACCCGATAAATATGCCGATCAAGGGGAAATATGCCATTGATCCGCCAAATTCAGCCGGACCGATGGCGCCCTTACCGGAAACAGGCAATACCGTCAAAAAACGCAAAGCCGTGAAGACCTTCCTGAAAAAACTCATTTGTCCTCCCGCGATACACCCGCCGCGTCGAAAGTCGCCATTTCGTTAAGTATTTTCACGCCTGCTTCTATCAAACTTATACCTATACATGCCCCGGTACCTTCACCAAGGCGCATCTTCAAATCGAACATAGGTTCAAGCCCCATCCACCTTAACGCCACGGCGTGGCCTTTTTCCACGGAATTATGGCTTGCAAAAAGGTAATCCGTCACCCGCGGGGAAATCTGTGTAGCAATCAAAGCCGCGCTTGCCGTAATAAAACCATCGATCACTACCGGCACCCTTTTGGCTGCGGCGGCTATAACCACGCCTGCCAAAGCCCCAATCTCAAACCCGCCAAGCTTCATCAACACATCGAAAGGGTCGCCGGAATCAGGGTTATTTGTTTTTATCGCCTTTTCGATCACCCCAAGCTTTATCCGGAACATTTCATCACTTATACCGGTGCCCCTTCCGGTAACCTCATCCGTCTTGGCGCCCGTAATACAACAGGTGATCGCGCTGGCCGATGCGACGCGCCTTGGTTTCGATGGAGACCTGGCGGTCAAAGAGTACCCCACTGACAACGGGCCGGCGGACTATGCTCTGTTCTCCGGCCGGCGGCTGGTTGGTGTCGTCGAGGCGAAGCGGCCAGATGTCAGCCCACAGGAGGTGCTTCGCC
>CAZNGC010000165.1:0-2330 GCA_964572435.1 uncultured Planctomycetales bacterium
GCCTGGAATTCAAGAGAACAGCTGTTTTATTTCATGGGCAGCAGAAAGATATAGAAAGCATCTTTGACAGGATTTCCGGACTTAAATCGAAGACCTTAGAAGCCCTTACTGTGGATTATACGCATTGGGACGAGTTTGTCGGTTACGTCAGGAAACTTAACCCGGTATGGGCGGAACAGAACTTAAAGCCAGTAATACCGACATTTGACGTGGATTTATTGGTAGTTTATGATCCCAAGTTCTTTCCGGTTTGCCATTTTACTTCGGATGGCAACGAGCGCCTGTATGATGAGTTTATCGGCAATATAACCCTGGATGGGATATTTCAGCAGGAGAGGGTAAGGCATTTTTATATCCATGTCCCCGGCGGGGTACTTGAGGTTTACGCCGCGACAATCCATCCTACCAATGATCCGGACAAAAAGACCCAGCCGCAAGGATCGATGTTCGTTGCCAGGATATGGGATAATGAGTATATCGAAGAGATTTCCAAGATTACCGATTGCCAGTTGTCTTTGGTTTATCCGGTCGGCAGGGCTACTCTTGTAAACAAGGACCAACAGCGCGCGGAAGCAATACAATTTTCCAGAATATTGCGCGACTGGAAGGATAATCCCGTTGCCAGGGTTGATGCGGTCCGGGTCTCGGAAAGTATGGTTCAGTTCAAGAAGATGTCGCAGCAGGAATTTATAGTCATTTTGTTCTTCGTCCTTTTTATCGCCCTTGTTTACATCCGGTTCATTTTGGCCCATGTATACGGCCCGCTCGCCCTTATTTCCAGGGCTCTTAAAGAGAATAAGCTGCAGTATATCTCCGGCATGCGCACCAGGAAAAATGAATTTGGAGAAATAGCCAGGTTAATATTCAAGTTCTCCGAAAATGAAGTCCAACTGGCCAGGGAAGTGGAGCTGCTTAAGATCGCCGAGGACAGGCTGGAAAAGGAATACGGCCGCGTGCAGGAGTACCTGGATATAGCCGGTGTGATGATAATGATCCTGGACCTTAAAGGCAACATCAGCATGGCTAACAAGAAGAGTTACGCGGTATTGGGCTATGATGAGCCGGAGTTATTGGGGTTGAACTGGTTCGACAGCTGCCTGCCGGAGTCAGGAAGAGAGGGTGTCCGCGGGGTATTCGATAGCCTTGTTTTAAAGGGCGAGATTATCCACGAGTACCATGAAAACGAGGTTTTAAGGAAAGACGGCCAAATTCGCGTAATCGCTTTCCATAATGCCGCGCTTAGGAACAAAAACGCGCAGATCATCGGGCTGCTGATTTCCGGGGAGGATATCACGGAACGCAAGAAAGTTGAGGCGGAGCTGTCCAGGGTTTCCGAGGAGCTGCGCGTGATAATCGATTCTTCCCGGAGCATGATTTACTATAAAGACAAGGAGAACCGTTTTATCCTTGTGAATAAGGCTTTTACGGAAATAGCCGGCCTGCCCAAGGAGGAGGTAGAAGGGAAAACCGCTTTTGAGATCTTTCCGGAGAACGCCAGGAAATACTGGGACGATGACCTGGAGGTGATTTCGGCAAAACAGAAGAAGATAGGGATACTCGAGTCGCTGACGACTTCCAGGGGGGAGGTGGTCTGGCTAAGCACGGATAAAATACCATATCTGGATGAACAGGGGAATGTCATCGGGGTGGTTGGTTTCTCCCTGGATATTACAGAATACAAGCGCGCGGATGATAAGCTGCGGGAAAGCGAAGAGCGTTACCGCGTTATCTTTAACGCCTCGCATGACGCCTTGATGACCCTGGAACCGCCTGATTTCAGGTTTACTTCCTGCAATGCCGCCGCCGTCCAGATGTTCGGTTTCAAAGACGAGTCTGAATGCGTTAAATTCGGGCCCTGGGATGTATCGCCTGAAAATCAACCTGACGGCAGCAACTCGTTTGAGGATGGAAAAGAAAAGCTGAAGACTGTCCTGGAAAAAGGTTCGTCTTATTTTGAGTGGACGCATAAGCGTATAGACGACGGAAGGGAGTTCCCTTGCATAATCATGCTTAGCGTGTTTAACCTGGGAGGCAAAAAGATAATCCAGGCGAACGTGCGCGATATAACCGAAAGAAAAAGAATAGAATATGAATTGATGCGCAAGACGGAGTTCCTGGAGGCCCAGAAAGAGGCTTCTCTCGACGGCCTGCTGGTTGTCGATGAATACGGCAAGAAGGTTATGATCAATAAGAGGCTGATCGAGCTCTGGGGAATCCCCCGGGATATCGTTGAAGACGAAAACGATGAGTCTCTCCTGCGGTTTGTGGTGGACAGAACAAAGGACCCCCGGAAATTCATGGAGAGGGTCGGTTATCTCTACGCTCATAAG
>CAZNGC010000166.1:0-2312 GCA_964572435.1 uncultured Planctomycetales bacterium
CATGGGAGAAGTGGCTTTTAGGGCGGCGTCATATCTGGTTGAAGAGTTAAAAGCCCAAGAGTTTGCCGAGATCAAAGCTGAAGAGTTCTTTTATCTGACGGGCAGCGTAGTCCAGTCCGGGATATTGGAGACTCCTCTTTTACCGCAAGGTAAATTTTATTATTGGAAAACCCCGGCTTCCGCTAAACGCGCCGGCCAATCCAAAAACGACTTAGTTATTTTTATAAGCAACGCACAACCGGATCTTGTTAAGGCTGACGGGTATGCCAAAGTAATCATTGACCTGGTCAAGGGCTTAGGCGTGGAAACAGTTATCAGTTTTGCCTCTATGCCTCAGCCGACCGACCATATGCAAGAACCGCGCGTATGGTTCGCGGCTACCGAGCAGAAAATAAAGGAATCTTTGAGCAAGAATAATTTCGGAGTCTTAGAAGACGGCCAGATCAGCGGGATGAACGGGTTGTTCCTGGGGATGGCCAAAAAGGCCGGGTTGAAAGGATTTTGTCTGCTCGGGGATATCCCTCTTTACACTATTCAAATCGAAAACCCTAAAGCCTCCGCAGCGGTGCTGGAAGGTTTAGGGAAGGTATTGGACATGCAGATTAATGTACAGCCCCTGAAAGAACAGGCTCGACAGATGGAAAACGAGATCAACAAACTTCTGGATTATCTTAAGCTGGGAAATTCTTCCGGGATCCCTTCCCCCATAGGGGAGGAGGAGGTGGAGTTGATCAAGAGAACCTTGAGCCAGCTTACCAAGTTGCCGGTTTCAGTCAAGGAAAAGATAGAGAAGCTTTTTGAAAAGAGCCGCGTTGATATATCGCATGCCAGGGAATTAAAGGTGGAACTTGATAAATGGAATGTTTATAAAGAATACGAAGACAGGTTCCTCGATTTATTCAGAAAGAAGGACAAGGGGAATTAGTTGATGGCCGCCTCCATGGTCAAGGTGGTGCTATTTGATTTAGGCAACGTGCTGGTGGATTTTGATTTTACCCCAGCCATAGGGAGAATTTCTTCTTTTTGCGGCAGGAAACCCGAAGAGATAATAAAGTTTTTCTTTAATTCCGAGACAACAAATTCTTTCGAAAAAGGAGCTATATCCCCCGAAGAATTTTATGTCCGGGCGAGGGACGGGCTTGGGCTTAAGCTCGGGTACGCCTCTTTCGTCCCTATCTGGAACGAGGTTTTTTCTTTTAGCCTGAAAAACCGGGCTGTTTACCATATCGCTAATTCCCTCAAGCAAAGATACCGCATCGGAATGCTTTCCAATACAAACATACTGCACTACGGATATATCAAAGATAATTTCCCCATTTTCGGTATTTTTGAAAAACTTTTCCTGTCTTTCGAGATCGGTTCGCTCAAACCGGAGGAGTCTATTTACAAGAAAGTGATCGATGAATTCGGGGTTTTGCCGGAGGAGATCTTTTATACCGATGACCGGCACGATTTGGTGCAGGGCGCCTCCGTCCTCGGGATGAAAAGTTTTGTCTTTACCGGCCCGGAACAATTAATCAGGGATTTGTCCAGCCAGAACGTCGCCTCCGGGGATTAATGAAGAATCCCGCCTCGATAAACCACCGGATGTCCATAACCCCTTATTAAACTTGCGGTTTAATCTCAAAAGTAATATAATAATTAAATGGGTTTTTGTCGCAAAATCAATATTCTTTACGTAATTACGAAATTGGAGTTAGGCGGGGCCCAAAAACAGCTCTTAAGTATTGTCAGACATCTGGATAAGGAGAAATTCAATCCTTATCTTATTACTGCCAGCCATGGGCTATTGGTTGAAGAGGCCAGCCGTATTGAAGGTTTGACCTTAATTCGTTGCGGATTCCTTGAACGTCCGATCCATCCGCTCAAGGATATCCTAGCGTTCTTTTTCATCTATGGATTCATAAAAAATAATGGGATAGATGTTGTTCACACCCATAGTTCCAAGGCTGGTATTCTGGGGAGGCTGGCCGCCAGGGTTGCCGGGGCAAGGTTGATTATCCATACGGTTCACGGGTGGAGTTTTCATAATTATCAGGCCAGGCCGTTTTATTATCTTTATTTATTACTCGAGAGGCTTTGCGCGTCTTTTTCAAGCGCGATTATCGTTGTTTCCAGATTCGACCAGAAGCTTGCCGAAAGCCTTTCGATCGGCAGGCGGGAACAGTATAGATTAATAAGATACGCGGTAGAATCAGCCCGGTCCAGGCCGGCCGGTTGCCCGGGTAAGCTAAATGGCGAGTTTTGTTTATCCGGGGATGGTCCATTTGTAGGCATGGTTTCATGTTTTAAGCCGCAAACGGCCCCGGTCG
>CAZNGC010000167.1:0-2299 GCA_964572435.1 uncultured Planctomycetales bacterium
GAGATTGAATTCTTCAGCTTGTACTCTTTGGGCTCCTGTAGTTGATCCTGTACCTACGATATAATCCAACGCCTTGAGCAGATCCGAGGCCCCGGGGGAGTTTAGTAAAGACTTAGAATTAGATAACAATATATCGCCAATTTGAGTATTTATCTTTTCATTGTCGCGGGTAGCTCGACTTTCCGTGAGGATTTTTCTAAGAGTATGAGTATAGGCTATTTGTTCTTCCATGCTACCTGATGCCAGAACTTTCTCGGTTTCATTTATGAGGATATCAGAGATTTGCCCGGTTTTTACGGCGATATTCCCAAAAGCGTTTCTTAATGCTTCTTTTTCGTCGGGAGTCCCTTTGCTAAGTATGTTTTGCCCTTTTTCCTGGAGCAGGCTATAAACTTTTTTCTGGGTGGAATTGTCGGTTTTGATTATCATATTGTTTAAGGCATTAATCATAGCTACTTTTTCACCGGTAGTTCCGCTATCCAATACTTTTTGACCATTTGCCAGGAGAAGATCAGATATTCTTACTACTTGTGTATAATCGGAATGAAGGATTATCCCCCCAAGGTCAATAAGCAAGGCCTCTTTTTCTAAGGATGACCCGCTTTTATTAAGTAACTCTTCAGATAAATCTATGGCTTTATTCAACAAAGAGTTATATGTTTTTGCTTTATGTGTCTTTGTCAAGCCTTCAAACGCGGATTCTATTTTAGATAAATTCTTTAACTCTTTATTGTCCTTTGCAGATTTTCCAGTAAGTTTGACCAGTTTTTCAGCAAGCAAAGCTCCTCCCGCTAGAATTGGATTACCGTAAGAGAAAGATAACTCTATGCTTGGAGCGGTTTTAAGGGGGGTGAATACAATCTCCTTCTGGGAATTTTGCTCGATTAATTCAGCATCTTTAACCAGCCTTGTTTCTTCTAAAGTCCATGTTCCCCGTTCTTTTATCCTGATTTTATCTGCATCCTGGACGATCTTCAATTGATCGATGTTCCCATTATTGATGTACATGTTATATAATCTTTGAGTATTGAAGTTATCGGTTGTTTTATGATTTTCTGATTTGGATAAAAGATACCCAAGAGGATCATTATTTATAAGTATCTCTAGTTTTTGTGAAGTTGAATCAGCCGTAGCAAAGGCAAAAGGATCGCTGGCGTCATTGCGTATTGTTAATCTGCCTTGTCCACCTATACTCAACTGGTTGGAGATCTGAATACCTCCCTGCCGGTATACCATAGCATTATTTAATGATCGATTATTGACTTCGTTCCTTATACGGGTATCATACCAGGTAGATTTCACATTCCATTTCGCCCCTGGAGAAAAATTCACCCTGTCCACATCCAGTCTGGTGCCGTTAATTAATATGCCGGTAGTGCCGTATGCCAGGTTGAACCCTGTTTTTCCTATATTGGTTATGGCTAAGTCTACGCCGTCTCCCGAGATAGACGTTTTTGTTTTATCCGGGGTTCTGTCTAACCCAGATGCGCCTACTGTAACTCCTGATTCATCGAGGAAGGGAGACGTAATAATTGTCAAAGTGTTTGGTAGCATAACTTTAATTCCGGAGTCGGTATTGGTAATATCTTTGTTGATTTCTTCTTTAGATATCCTTTTATTTTTAAGGTTAACATTTATAGTTCCATTCTCTGGGTCGTTTGAGAACTCGTATCGTCCGTTCAGTTTTCCATTTTCGACTAATTCTTCTATATTGCTTAAGGCTATACCCATATCAGAATTATCAATCCCCGTCAGCTCCATATCAAGCGTAGGATCGTTATAGAACTTCCCGGTCCAGCGGTTGAATTTACCGCTCAAATCTCCATTACGCACGACACCGTTTATATCCACGGTCGGCAGCGTAGCAGTCCTCGTGGCAATCCTGTCGTATATGTATTGGCCGGTCATGGTCAATGTCTGGCTGACGTTCTCTACGGCTGAGTAGTGCAAGGAGTCAGCCAGGTGTTGTCCGTATACTGTGGCCAATCCTCCATTCTCGGAGTTGGCCGCACGCTGTCCGAAGTTGACCGCCTGGGTGACATAGTTGTTATAGGTGATCACATCACTCATCTTGTCGTTCTTGGTATCCCAGCCGAAGGTTATCGCCTTGTTGGTTGCCTGTTTGACATAGCCGCCAAAACCCAGGCCCTTATGGTCGCCTTTCCCCTGGCCGCCGTCATAGAAGGAATCGCCGGCAAAGATAGTATCTCCAAGCGCCCTGCCCGCGGCAGAGACCAGCATGGTGAGGTTAGAGGCGGTGAGCGGATCCCAGCCTTTGCCGACCAGTTTATTCCTTAAG
>CAZNGC010000168.1:0-2285 GCA_964572435.1 uncultured Planctomycetales bacterium
AACCGTAAAACCATAAAGCCGTAAAGCCGTAAAACCTTTGAATAGTTAAGATTTTTTATACATTATTATTATATGACAACAGCAAAAAAGATCTACCAGGTTGACGCATTTACCACAGAACCTTTCAGGGGAAATCCTGCCGGTGTCTGCATATTGGAACAGGACATGCCCGAGGAATGGATGCAGAATGTCGGCGCGGAAATGAATCTTTCCGAGACTGCATTCGTAGTCTTCGGAGGAGCCTCATATAAAATAAGGTATTTCTCCCCCGAAATGGAAATCCCTCTTTGCGGACATGCCACTCTGTCGGCAGCTCACATACTTTATGAAACAGGAGCTGTAGCGCCTGCAACAGAGATCCGTTTCCTTTCAAGAGCCGGGGAACTTATTGTAAAGAAGAATGGAGACTGGATCACCATGAACTTCCCGGCATACAGGCTCGACAGGATTGAGACTCCCGAAATACTCACCAAAATCCTGGGGACCAGGCCGGAAGAGGTTTATATGACCGGTCATGGCTGGACATTTGTCCTTCTCAGCGAGGAAAAAGTTATCCGCAACCTGAATCCTGATTTCAGACTGATGATAAGGTCAGGTTTCGGAGATATGATAGTTACTTCTCCGTCGGACGATAAAAAGTTTGATTTTTGTGTCCGCTGTTTTGCTCCTGCCCTGGGCATAAATGAAGATCCCGTAACCGGATCGGCACATTGTGCCCTGGTCCCATTCTGGCATTTGAAGACAGGACGTAAGGAATTCGTGTCGCACTAGGTCTCGAAGAGGGAAGGTATCCTTAAAGTTGCGTTCATGGAAGAGAGGGTTGAAATTTCGGGACAGGCGAGAACAATTATTACAGGAGAATTGTTTGTGTAGGAAAAGCGCAGAGTCGCAGGGGGGCAGAGACGCAGAGGCATATGGCCTCAGCCGCTGAGCCGCTGAACCGAGAATAATACTGATTACTGACTTAATACTTTTTATATGCAAATTGATCTTTCATTCAACGAGCTCAACTGGCTGGCAATAGTAGTTTCTGCCATCAGCGCATTCGCCCTTGGAGGGTTATGGTATTCTCCGGTACTGTTCGTAAAGATCTGGATGCGAGAAACAGGGATAACCGAGGAGTCGGCAAAGAGTGCAAACATGGCAAAGATCTTCGGACTCTCATTTCTGCTTGCCATGCTGGCTGCAATTCTTCTGGGACTTTTCCTTGGTCATGATGCAGGCGGGGGCGTAGGCGCGCTCTCAGGTTTCCTGATCGGACTTGGAACAATCTTCACCTTCCTCGGGATAACATATCTCTTCGAGAGAAGGTCTCTTGCCCATTTCCTGGTCAATGCATCATACGGAGTCGCTGCGCTCACACTGATGGGGTTTATTATCGGGGTGTGGCAGTAGGAAGTCTTGCAGTCTTGCAGTCTTGATTAAAATAAGCGAACTATATGACTTGCATGACCTGCACGACTCTTAACGATACAGGTATACAAATCCCCGGTACTCCCTGCTGTCGTATTTGATATCGTCCCATCCGTAGGCGCGGATGATGTAGAAATATATCCCGGGGCGAGCTTCAACAGAAGAATTGTTTAACAATAGATTCTATTTTGAAGTAAGATTTAATCCTGATAGCGATCTGGTTAAACTAGAAGATTAGGATTCGGTAGGCTTAATAGTAGTGGTGGTGCCTGACAGTGCGGCCGGGCAAGGTAGCATCATATAGCGGGTGGGAATCCCGTCCGGTAAGGTCTAGCCAGCCATCGGTAGCGAGTCTTGGAGCGCTGTGGGTAACCACAACGTTTAATCGTACTCTGGAAAGTTAGTTAGAATTGGCTTAGCACTTTATAGGAAGCCAATATGATTATTGCCCATAGAGGTATGCTTAGCAGTATTCCTATAAATAATCCTTTAAAAAGCGTAGCTCATTTTCTATATAATATTCCACCCCATAAGTATTCTCTATTAGCTTTGACTTTTTGGTTGAAGATTATAAGCATAAAGAATGCTTGGGCAGGGTACGGGGGTTAGATATTGATCTATGAAGATACCAGGAAGGCGTTTTTCTAGAAAGCTAATCCTAAGCTTAGCCATTATTTTAGCTGCTTTATTTTTAGGCAGATTATCCCTACCTGGCCTGGGTACTTTTCTAATATCAGAAGATGAACCCCAGCCCAGTGATATTATTGTCTTACTCATGGGAAGCGGCCCGGATCGGATGCTGGGGGCGGTGGAACTCTACCAGTCCGGCTATGCAGATCATATAGTGATGGTCAGAAATATGGTCAGGGGAT
>CAZNGC010000169.1:0-2266 GCA_964572435.1 uncultured Planctomycetales bacterium
GGGCATCCTGTTCCTTGTGATTGCGCAGGACTATTTCGAAAGTTTCATACGCGGTCCTGTATTCCGTCTTGAAGTTCTTCCTCGTCCTCTCGCCCACTACATCGAACGAATCTCCTATATACAGGCGTATCTTCTCATCCTTCGGGGTATGCTCTATCGCATCCTCACCGATGAACTGTAAAGAACCGTCGCTGTCCTTCTTGTAAACCTTGACCTTACCCTGCGGGAGAGGCATGCCCATGTTATTGTCTTTGCTGTTGGCGATCTCGAACTCAACCCTCGCGTTCTCTTTTAGCGTCTCACCGTTATCTGAATAGTACCACCAATGGTTCCTGCCTTTTGACGGATCGAATATCAGTTCCTTGCTGACTTTTGCGCCGGAGGCATTCAGCAGCGATATCTGCTTGTTCTGGTTGTTCAGGATCGTTGCCGGCCTCTGGAGGGTATACATATGATACTCAAAGAACGATTTTTCCTCAAACCCTGATTTACCGGCGCATTTGGCGTCCTCCATCATAAGAAGGCGGTCATTGCGCAAGCCGCTTGCGCCCATCGCGCGTTTTACTTCGCCGGCTATGAGTTTTATCTTCGCATTCTCGTATGAAGTGCCGCAGTTATTATTGATGCTGACCCAACCGTCAAGGTCCGCCATCTTGTCATCTTTATCAAGGACCGTGACATACTCGCAGTTCCAGTTCATGCCCTGCGTAAGATAAGAGACCTCAGTAAGCTGCCTCATGCGTTTGTCGCTGCTGACAAGCCACACAAGTGTGGGTTTGGTTATAAGGCCTTCGGGGAGTTTTTCGAAAGAGATCTGGTTGACGTTCTCCGGCCTGGCGACCATCGCTATGCCGTCGGCCGTCTGTATGACCAGCTGGTCATTATCATAGCTTAGCAGGGTCCCCTCGTATACGTCCCCCCTCTGTGTCACCACCTTTATCTTCTTGTCTATATATTTAGAGAGGAGCTTGCCGGCGCTTACAAGGTCGTATTCGTAATTCTGCTCAAGGATGACAGTAGATGCCGGAGCGGTAAGTGAGGTAAAATGCACGGATGTGGGCTCTATCAGGGCGGCAACATCCCTGAAAGATATCCTGTTTGCGCCTTTTTCGAAATCGAAATACCTCTGGTCCTTGACCAGCGCGAAGTTCTGGTTATAAATCGTCACTTCCACGGCCTCCTGGGCAAAGGCCGGTGCCGCGAACAACACCGATAACACCGCTGCAATAAACTTTTTCATCTGCAACCTCCTTTTACCCTATTAGACAAGGGAGACGGAAAAAAGTTCCCGATTAATTTTACAAAGGAGATCCTACTTAGCGGCCTTTATAAGGTTATTGTAGTCGGCCGCTTCCCCGTATCCTGCCCGGGAAGTTATCTGGGTACCGTCAGACCTGGCTATGACCACGAACGGCAGGTAATTACCGTTGACGGAATAGCGCTTGTAAAAAGCCTGGCTCTGGGATTTATCGTCGCAGTTCATATCGACTATGATGAATTCGCTGTTGCTTATCTTAACGCTTCCATCCCTTATCAGCTTCTTCAAATGCTGGCAGTTACCGCAAGCCTGGCGCCCGAACATTATGAAGAGTTTTTTGTTGGCGCGTTTGGCGGCGGATATGGACTGGTTTAGATCGGCTGCGGAGCAAACGGCTGAAAAGACAAAGGACAACACAAAACCTACCATTAACGCTTTGGCAAGGTGTTTCATGGGTCCCTCCTTTTTATCTCCTGAACAGGTTAACTATTATCGTCAATATTATACTTATAAGGAGCATGGACACAACAGGAAAAAAGATCTTCGCCCGGTCGTTCTCAACTCGGATATCCCCTGGAAGCCTGCCGAACCAGGTGATCAGCCACGGGGCGAAATGGAGCGCAAGGCCTACGGCTATGAGAAACGCGCCGAAGATTATGAGGAATTTTGGCATATAACCGTTATCCCGTTATTTTTCGC
This sequence comes from uncultured Planctomycetales bacterium, assembly GCA_964572435.1. GTDB lineage: Bacteria > Omnitrophota > Gorgyraeia > Gygaellales > Profunditerraquicolaceae > UBA6249. The sequence goes on from CAZNGC010000169.1 coordinate 1,958, forward strand.
CGTGTTCTATAAAACAAATATACGGCATGGGGAAGCATAAATCCCGTGAACCCGCCGAACTGTATCATATATACGGCTATCAGTATAACGATAAGATACGTCCACAAAAAGATCCAGGGTATGCTTAAACCGTTCTTTTCTATATGATCGACTAAGACCCCCAGGGGAAACAGGAATATGCCAAAACAGAAACACCAGAATGCGGCAAAGGTCTCATAATTCAACGGGCCGGTCTCCAGAAAACCTTTATTTACCGCAAAAAAATAGCGGACGGCAAAACATTTAAACTGAGGCCCATAGACAAAAGGC
>CAZNGC010000170.1:0-2229 GCA_964572435.1 uncultured Planctomycetales bacterium
TTTTACCTCAACCGGCTCGCCGCTTGATGGCTGCACCTCGGAAATATTAGTGCACACCCGGATCTCATTACCTTTGGCATCGTACTGCTTTCCCATGTGTATTACCCGGTCTATCGCTGAACCGATAATCAGGTTAATTGACGCCTGGTCCATACCGGAGGCTTCTTGGGCTTGACCCATTAACATTGGGATTTGAACACGCACGGCATCAAGGGGAGAGTTCGCGTGAAGTGTTCCCATGCCGCATTGACCAGTTGCCATGGCGCGTAGCATGTAAAATATTGCACCATCTCTTACCTCCGCCACCAGTATCCTATTAGCCCTTGTCTGTAAGGCATGTTTCAGAACGGAGTCAAACTTGATTTCACCCTTTCCTTCAATGTTCGGGGGCCTGGCGACGTATTTCCGCAGGTTGGGATGTTCCAGCGGGCACTCCTCGACCTCCTCCACCAGGTTGGGCAGATCCATAGGGGCGAATTCGTGGCCGAGTACGGAAATCATGGTTGTCTTTCCGGTGCCCATAGCGCCCACGAAGACCATGTTTACCATAGCCCTTGTTGCGGCTTTAAGGAATTCCGCAGCATCCCTGGAAAAGGTAACAGGCACCAAGCCGTCGATTGAATCGACATAGACAAACTTTCTTATAGAAATATAAGGACCTCCGGACACCGGAGGGATCGATATGGCTACCCTATAACCTTCGGGGAGTTTCAATGACATTGAGGGGTTTGATTCATCGACTTTCCTTTTACCTCTGTGGCAGAGTCTTTCAATAAAAAGCCCCAGGTGTGATTCGCTGTAAAAGCCCGTATTGGCCACCTGGAGTTCCCCGTTTTTCTCGAACAAGATCCGATTGGGCTTTATTACAATTATATCCGTTATTTTAGGGTCATCCATGAGGTCTTGGAGTGGGCCGTAGCCGGAAATATCATCTTTGATTTTTTTTACGGCCTCTGTCCTATCCACAAAGGTTAAATCGGGAAATTCTTTTATGAGGTGCTCGCCCAGCTTGCTTTCAAGATCGCTGTCTATATCCTCGCCTTTTTGATACAGGCCTAAGATATACTGGCGGCACGACTCAACGACTTCCTCCATATTACCGAGGATTTCACTATTAACTCGTCTTTTTTGCCTCGATGTCAATACATCCGATATCCCGGATAATCCTCTGAATCTTTTATCGCCATCACTAACGATGACCACCCCCTTAACCCCTACCTATTTTTTTTAAGAACCCGCTGAAGAAGTTTTTCTTGCCTTCAGCCTTGTTTTTGAACATTCCCTTTGGGAATATCTTGCGGAGCAACTTCTCCATTTCCCTTGTGTAAGGGGTATCGTAAGCCCCGAGGTACGGGACTCTGGCTTTTGTGGAAACCATTTTATCCAGCTCGTCATCTTTAGGGAATAGAGCTGCCACTGGGAACCCGCCGGCCAGTTTGGGTACATCGTTCTCCAGGTCGTAGGGAAACTCGCTCGGCACATCGTTGATTATCAGCGATATAACCGGATCTCCCTGGATATCGTTAATCGTGGAGACCACGAAATCGGCCAGGCTATCTAAGACCGGTATCTTTGCGCTGGCGGTTATATATAATTCGTCGCATGTCTCAATAGCCGCCAGTGTCGCTGATGTGAGGGTATTGCTGCCGTCAACAATTATTATCGAAAAGTGCCTCTTAAGCACCTCGATGGTCTTTTGAACCACCTCGTAGTTTATGGCCTTTTCATCCATGATTGACCTGAATGGCGGCAGCAAGAACAGGTTGTGGTCTATTTTGACCAACGACTCCTCAACAGCCTGGCGGTTGTTGCGGAGCTCCCACGGGAAGCAGGACCAACCCGACATGGTTTTTTCCTGGGGCAGAGCCAGTCCCTTTGCCCATTCAGGGGTCTTAAGCTCGATCATCTTCGCTTTCTTATCTTCAAGGAATCCGAAGTATCTCAGGATGTCACCGTAATCCCTGTTCATCTCAAGGTCTACAATAACAACCGATAAATTTGTGAGTGTTGTGATGCTCTTAGCCATTGAAGCCGTAGTCACGGACTTGCCGCAGCCGCCCTTGGGGCCGAAGATCACTATGACCTTCTTACCGAAAACACTTGCAGAGATTTTATCTTCTTTATCGCGGGCCTGTTTAACCCTGGCTGCGCTGTCCTCGGCATCCTCTTCATCGAACACAAAACTCTTTGGAGAAGAAGTTTCTTTTAGGAGCTCCGGCCGCTCTTTGA
>CAZNGC010000171.1:0-2154 GCA_964572435.1 uncultured Planctomycetales bacterium
CCTTTTTCCTGTGTTTTTTCGACGCCTTTCTGGATGATGGCGGTGATGATGCCGGTGTTATTCGGGTTTTTATTTTATCGCCTTCCCTCCGGTCTGGTCATGTACTGGCTGACCAATACCATTTTAACCGTTACAGAGCAGGAACTCTTCCTGAAAAAGGAACTGTTCCACGTGGAACATTCCGAATAGGAACATAAAGGCAGCGCAATGAAATCAATAGAAGTCGAAGGCAAAAACACGAAAGAAGCGATACGTGCAGCGCTCGAGAAATTAGGTGTCACCCGAGATAAAGTCCAGGTTAAAGTACTTTCCGAAGGCCACCATGGCTTATTTGGGATGAGCGGATTAAAACTTGCAAAAGTAAAAGTAACCCTCAAAGAAGAAACCCACCATCAACACCATAAATAACGATTTTAAGGCCTATGATGTAATAGTTATAGGCGGAGGCCATGCTGGCTGCGAATCGGCCCTCTGCGTGGCAAGGATGGGCTTAAAATGCCTGCTTTTGACTATGAGCCTGGATATGATAGCCGAAATGTCCTGTAATCCGGCTATCGGAGGTCTTGCTAAGGGCCACATGGTAAGAGAGATCGATGCCCTTGGCGGAGAAATGGCCAAGATAGCCGATAAGACAGGTATCCAATTCCGCCTTTTGAATACAAAGAAGGGTCCTGCCGTTCAAGCCCCTAGAGCTCAGTCAGATAAGAAACTATACAGACAGGCAATGAGAAACGCGCTTGAGAACCAGCCCGGTCTGGACCTAAGGCAGGGAATTGCCAAAGAAATATTGGTTGATTCAGGCCGAGTGCGTGGGATCAAATGTGAAGACAATCTGGAGATATCCTCAAAAGCCGTAATTATAACTACCGGAACGTTCCTTAATGGGCTTATACATGTTGGGGAAAAGTCTTATCCGGCCGGAAGGTTTGGGGAGCCTCCAGCAACAAACCTTTCTAACTCCTTATTATCATTAGGAATTGAAATAAAAAGATTAAAAACAGGAACTCCCGCCAGGTTAAGGAAAGAATCGATCGACTATTCCAGGACAGATATACAGCGCGGGGATCCGGATCCTGTACCTTTTTCATTCTCTACCGGCAGGATAGACCGCCAACAGGTCCCTTGTTATATCACCTATACAAATACGGCAACCCATAAAATAATACTCGATAACCTTGGCAGATCGCCTCTTTACAGCGGCAAGATAAAAGGGATCGGCCCAAGATATTGCCCGTCGATCGAGGACAAGGTTGTGAGGTTTGGCGGCAGGGAACGCCATCAGATCTTTCTTGAACCTGAAGGTCTTGATTCTATAGAGATCTATCCTAACGGTATTTCTACTAGCTTACCCGAAGATATACAGTTATATATGTTAAAGTCAATAAAAGGGTTAGAAAATTGTAAGGTTGTTCGTTTTGGTTACGCGATCGAATATGACTTCTGTCCGCCTACTCAGATCAAGCCTACGCTTGAGACAAAAGCCGTTGAAGGGCTGTTCTTGGCCGGACAAATTAACGGTACATCAGGATATGAAGAAGCTGCCGCCCAAGGCCTGTTGGCCGGGATCAATGCCGCATTAAAGATCAGGTCGAAAGACCCGATGATCCTTTCAAGGTCTGAAGCCTACATAGGGGTCCTGATAGACGATCTGGTGACAAAGGGCACGAACGAACCATACCGCATGTTTACTTCAAGGGCTGAATACAGGCTTTTACTTCGTTATGATAACGCGGACATGAGGTTAATGGAATATGGCTATAAATTTGTGCTTATATCGAATACCGCGATCGAAAAGTTACGCGCTAAAAGAAAAATGATAGAAAAAGGGGTGGCTGTTTTAGCCGGGAACCGCACCGCAGATCTTATTGGTTATCCCGAAGAGGTAAAACGTCAAATAGAGATTGAGGTTAAATATGCAGGTTACATCGAAAGGCAGATTAAAGAAGCCGGTCGTCTGGAAAAACTTAACAGCGTAAAGATACCGGGATTTTTAGATTTTAAGGCTATTAAAGGGTTGCGCAGAGAATCCCAGGAGAAACTTGAAAAAATACGTCCGGCCTCGATTGGCCAGGCATCAAGGATATCAGGGATCTCTCCATGCGACCTGTCACTTCTGTACGTATATATCGAATCCTTGCGCGAAAGAAAATCTTG
>CAZNGC010000172.1:0-2120 GCA_964572435.1 uncultured Planctomycetales bacterium
ACCATTAGCAATGGTCGCTGTCCCCATTAGAAATAACGGCCTGGCTAATGCGGTAAGCTTCTTTCTTGCCGAGTATCGCACGGATAGAAACGATATCCCGGGGCGAGAGAAAACGCGGATCTATTGTTGTCCTGAACTCATAATTTACCCCCGAAGCGCGGATAAGCAGCATACTGCGGGCAATTTCCCATTCATCGACTTCAATCCCGCAAACCTTCGAGTATCCCGAGCCAAGAGGCGCTTTAATATCCATTGCCAGGTAATCCAGAAAAGGCAACACTTCGGCAAGGATATCCGGCCGGCTTCCGTTGGTGTCAAGCTTGACCGCGTAACCCAAAGAACGCACCTTGAGTATTTTTTCGCAAAGATCATCCTGCAACGTAGGTTCTCCTCCGCAAAAAACAACCCCATCCAGCAAACTCCTTCTTTTCTCCAAAAAAGAAAAGATCTCTTCAAACGCTATTTCTTCACCGAACAATCCCGGATAAACCAGGCGCCGGTTATGGCAATAAGCGCACCTGAAATTACAACCCTGGGTAAAAATTACCGCGGCGACCTTGCCGGGGTAATCCACCAGGGACGACTTAACGAATCCCCCTATTTTCATAGCTTATAGGTTTTTCTTAAACCGAACTCCTCTTTCTTGCCGTTGTTCCACTGGTTCACCGGCCTTAAATAACCGACAATCCTGGAATATACCTCACATGCATTGGCGCATTTAGGGCAAATTTCCTGCTTACCCGGCAGGTAACCGCAGGAAGGACAGACGCTAAAAGTAGGCGTAATGGTAAAATAAGGCAGTCTGTAATTAACACAAATTTTCTTAATCAGGTTCTTCAGCGCAGTTTGATCTTTTATTTCTTCGCCGATATACAGATGCACAACCGTGCCTCCGGTGTATTTTGCCTGGGTCTCATCCTGGAGATCCAGCATTTCAAAAATGTCATCGGTATAATTTACCGGCAGGTGCGTGGAATTCGTGTAAAACGGATTCTTAACCTCCGAAAGGCTGCCGTATCCGGTGAGCATGTCCGGATATTTTGCCTTATCTATCTGCGCCAGCCGGTAAGACGTCCCTTCCGCTGGGGTAGCTTCAAGGTTATAAAGATTACCGGTTGTCTCCTGAAACTCCAGGAGCTTATGGCGCATAAAATCCATAACCCGCAGAGTAAAGGCCCTGCCTTTCTCGCTTGCGATATCTTCCTTGAGAAGGTTCCGGCAGGTTTCATTCATTCCTACGATACCGATGGTAGAGAAGTGATTCTCCCAGTATCTGCCGAATCTCGCCTTTACATTGCGCAGATAAAACCGCATATAAGGATATAGATTCTCTTCGGTAAACGATTCCAGGACCTTTCTTTTAATCTCCAGGCTCTCCTTAGCTAAATCCATAATCCGGCCGAGCCTTTCAAAAAAATCATATTCATCGCGGGAAAGAAACCCCAGCCTCGGCATATTGATAGTAACCACGCCGAGAGAGCCGGTAAGAGGCGACGAACCGAATAAACCGCCTCCCCTGCGGCGCAATTGACGGTTGTCTATCCTTAACCTGCAGCACATGCTTCGGGCATCCTCCGGGTTCATATCGGAATTAATGAAATTTGCGAAGTTCGGCAGGCCGTATTTGGCGGTTACCTTCCAGAAAATATCCAGATTAGGATTATCCCAGTCGAAATCTTTGGAGATATTATAGGTAGAAATCGGGAAGGTAAATACCCTGCCTTTGGCATCGCCCTCCAGCATAACCTCCAGGAAGGCCCGGTTAAACATATCCATTTCCGCCTTGAATTCTTTATAGGTAGCGTTCTGCGCCTTCCCCCCGACGACCACGCTCTGATCGGCATAATAAGAAGGCACCGTAAGGTCAAGCGTAATATTTGTAAAGGGCGTCTGAAAACCTACTCTCGTGGGCACGTTCACGTTAAAAAGAAATTCCTGGAGAGCCTGTTTTACTCCTTTATAATCGAGGTTGTCGAAACGGATAAAAGGCGCAAGCAATGTATCAAAGTTGGAAAACGCCTGGGCTCCGGCCGCCTCCCCTTGCAAGGTATAGAAGAAATTGGTTATCTGTCCTAACGCCGTGCGCAGGTGTTTTGCCGGTTTGGACTCCACTTTGCCCG
>CAZNGC010000173.1:0-2113 GCA_964572435.1 uncultured Planctomycetales bacterium
GCTGACAGACAAATACTTAATGTATCTATCCGGATTGCAAATAGCCTTGGGATAAAACAATTGGCTTAAAGTGTTAAAAAGGAGTATAATAATTCCATGAATACCAATAGTCCCGTTCAGCCGAATTTTTACGGATTAGGCATCTCTCCCAAGATACTGGATACCCTGGAGCGCCTGAAGTTCAAGGTGCCTACTCCTATACAGTTTAAAGCCATCCCCCTGGCTATCTCCGGCAAGGATATCGTGGGGATCGCCCAGACCGGTACGGGAAAGACGCATTCTTTTCTCATTCCCATGATACAGCGCCTGGTGCAGAAGGAAGGCATAGGGCTGGTGCTTGCCCCTACCAGGGAGCTGGCTATCCAGATCGATGAGGCCGCGAAGGTATTGGCGGGGGTTTTCGGGATGAAGACCGCCTGCCTGATCGGCGGGGCGCCGATGGAGTTCCAGACCCAGGCGTTGCGCAAGGACCCCCGCCTGGTGATCGCCACGCCCGGCAGGTTGATCGACCACATGTCCCAGTGGAATTTCATACCGGATAACGTGGTCATGCTCGTTTTCGACGAGGCCGACCGCATGCTGGATATGGGGTTTGCCCCACAGATAGAAAAGATACTCCGTTTCCTTCCCAGGGAAAGGCAGACCATGCTTTTTTCAGCGACTATGCCGAAGGAGATCATGGATATCGCTTCCAAGCATATGAAGCTTCCTTTGAGTGTGGAGATAGCCCCGTCAGGGACGACAGCCGAGAAGGTAACCCAGGAGCTTTTTATCGTCAAGAAGGACCATAAGAGCCGGCTGCTCAAGAAATTACTCGCGCAATACCAGGGCCCGGTGCTTTTGTTCATGCGCACTAAATATAATGCCAGGAAGATCGTCAACGCCATACGCGATATGGGGCATTCCGCCGCCGAGATTCATTCCAACCGTTCCCTCGTCCAGCGCAGGGAGGCCCTTGAGGGGTTTAAAAGCGGCAAGTATAAGGTATTGGTCGCTACGGATATCGCTTCCCGCGGGATAGACGTAACCGGAATCGAGCTGGTGGTTAATTACGACCTGCCGGAAGACGCCGAGAATTATGTGCATCGCATAGGCAGGACTGCCCGTGCCGGGCATAAGGGCCACGCGGTTTCTTTTGCCACCCCTGACCAGGAAAAAGACGTACGCGATATTGAAAAACTGATCAAGGCTGCTCTGCCGGTATCCAGGCATCCGGAGCTTACCCAGGATAAATTCGATGATGCCGGAGCCCGGGCGCCCTCCGGAGACAGGCACAGGCAGCGTCCCGCCAGCACCCGTCCGTTTAAAACAGGGGCTCCTTTTAGAAAAGGGGCCAGAGCTAATTTTTAGTAATGTCGGATTCTTATAGATGAAAACAAAGAACAATCTTACCATCTTGACCGGCGGCGCGGGTTTTATCGGCAGCTGCTTCCTCGCTAAGCTTAATAGCCAGGGGATCGATAATATCCTGGTGGTGGATAGCCGCCTGGACAAGGAGCGCAAGTGGCGCAATCTGCTTGGCAAGCGTTTTTCCGAGTATATCCCGAAAGACAAGTTTATCAAGCTTCTGGAGAATAACCGTCTTCCTGTGCCTTCGCGTTTCGTGCACATGGGGGCCTGCAGTTCCACCCTGGTTACCGACCGCGCTTACCTGATGAGCAATAATTACGAATATTCCAGGAAGGTTTGTTCGTGGGCGTTCAAACACGGGGTGCCGTTGATCTACGCTTCAAGTGCGGCTACCTATGGCGACGGCGCTTTCGGTTATGACGACAGCGATGAGAACACCTTGCGCCTTAAGCCGCTGAATATGTATGGGCTTTCCAAGCATCTTTTCGATCTCTGGCTGATCAAGAATAAAAACCAGAACCGGGCGGTGGGGTTGAAATTTTTCAACGTCTTCGGCCCTAATGAATACCATAAAGGCCAGATGATGAGCGTTCTCTGCCGCTTGTTCGCCGAGATCAGGGACGGCCGGCCGATGCGGCTGTTTAAGTCGTATAAGCAGGGTTACGCGCACGGCCAGCAGAAGAGGGATTTTATATACGTAAAAGACGCGGTAGAGGTGATGTATTATTTTTATGAGCGTCCCCGCCTGGGCGGTATATATAAC
>CAZNGC010000174.1:0-2102 GCA_964572435.1 uncultured Planctomycetales bacterium
ATCAAAGCGAATATATCCGCTGCCGAAGCGCCTCCTTTATACAAAATAAAATTCGCGTGAGAACGCGAAATAACCGCCTTACCCCTGGAAACACCCTTTAGGCCGCAAGCATCGATCAGCCTGCCGGCGGAAAGCCCATCCGGGTTCCTGAAAACGCATCCGGCAGACGGCAGGCTGTCAGCCTGGGTTTTCTTCCTCCGGAACAGGTATTCTTTCATCTTCGCGGCGATAACCCTCTTGCTGGCTTTCCTCAACCTGAACCTGGCGGAAACGATAACCAACCCGCTTAAATCCGACCGTCGATACGAAAATCCCAGTTCATTGCGGCTAAAAATCCCGGGTTTACCGTGAAAATCCAGAACGCAAACCTCCTCAACCACCTCGGCGATCGACCCCCCCCATGCCCCGGCATTTCCTGCCAAAGCACCTCCCACTGTCCCGGGAAGCCCGGCAAGAAACTCCATGCCGGAAAGAGAATTTTCTTTCGCGTATGAAACAGCCCTGGCCAAAGCAAGACCGGCGCCGATCCCCAGGCAGACGCCATCTTTATTACAAGTGCCGGAAAACCCGCCGTTTAACTTAACGCCCAAACCCCTCACCCCGGAATCCCCGACCAGAATATTGCTGCCTGCTCCAATTATGGAAACCGGCAGTCTTTTACTTCCGGCAAATTCGAGGATGCCCTTAAGCTCATCCAGGGCCCCGGCCTCAAAGAAAAAATCGGCCGCCCCTCCCACCTTAAGGCTCGTCAGTGGCGCCAAAGGCACTCGGCTCTTGATTTTCTTACTGAAGCTTCTCGGCCAAAGCATCGGCTACCCTCACGATATCCCCGTCCCCCAGGGTAATCACCAAATCAAGCGGCCGGATGAAACCTAGCAGAAAATCCGCTATTCTCTCCTTTGGCATATATACCGCCTGTTTATCCGGGCAAGATTCCCTGATCCTGTTCAACAAAGCCGCCCCGTCAACACCCTCTATCGGGTCCTCGCTGGCAGCATAAATATCCGTAACGATCAAATAATCCGCCTGCTTAAAACAGACGGAAAATTCATCCATAAGCAGGCGTGTGCGGCTGTAACGGTGAGGCTGGAAAATAACCACCTTGCGCCTGGGGCCTAAATTTGACACCGCCTCCAGGGTAGCCCTTATCTCCGAAGGATGGTGCGCGTAATCATCCAACAGGAGATATTTATCGCTCCTGAATTTAATCTCCAACCTGCGGCCAGCCCCTTTATAACCTTCAAGCGTACCGCGGATGAACTTCAGGCCGATCCCCAATTCCAGCCCCAGCCCGACGACCGCCAGGGCGTTGGATATATTATGCCTGCCTCCTAAAGCAAGGTGAAAACGTGAAATAAACTTGCCCTTCAGGTAGCAGTCGAAATCCGAACTTAAGCCGGTTAGTTCGATATTCTTCGCGCAAATATCGGACTCCTGGCCCAAACCGAAAGAAACCACCCTTTTCCTGTAAGCCGAAAACAGTTTCCTCAAATTCGCGTCGTCGCCGCAGGCAAAAACACACCCCCCTTCCCGGGTGCTCTCCATGAAATCCCCGAAAGCCTTCAACTCGTTCTCGAAATCGCCGTAATAATCCAGGTGCTCCCGGTCGATATTCGTAATAATCGAATATTTGGGATGGTAACAGAGAAAAGAGCCGTCCGACTCATCGGCCTCGGCGACAAAATATTCCCCGCTGCCCAGGCAGGCGTTGGTGTCAATATTCTTAAGTATCCCCCCGATCGCCACAGTAGGGCAGAGCCCGGCCTCCAGGAGCATATAGGAAATCAGCGAAGTAGTAGTGGTCTTTCCGTGGCTGCCGGCAACGGTAATAACGGACTTCTCGCGCATGAGCAGAGCCAGGGCCTGGGCCCTTTTCAACAACGGGATCCCCGATTTCTTCGCCTGGATCATTTCAGGGTTATCCTCTTTTATCGCGGAAGAATAAACCACCGCGCTCTGGCCGGATATATTCTTTCCCTTATGCCCGACGAATATCTTCGCGCCCATTTTTTTGAGTTCCGCGGTAATCCGGCTTTCCTTCAAATCGGAACCGCGCACCGCCATGCCCGCCTTAAGCATGAGATGGGCAATCCCGCTCATCC
>CAZNGC010000175.1:0-2065 GCA_964572435.1 uncultured Planctomycetales bacterium
TCCTCCGGTTCTTTCAACTGATCTTTGTAAGTATTGTAATAATCTTCTATTTCTTTTGAAGAAACGTCCACTTTTTGCGAGACCTGTTTTATCAACTCCATCACCAAAAGCTGGGTCTTGGTCTTATCCAGCGCGGATAAAACTTCTTCATTGCGGTCAAGCCCTTTGTCGACGGCGTTCTGGTAAAGCAAAGTCCTGCGCACTATTTCGTTTTTCAGATAATTTATTTTTTGTTCTCTGGTAGTAATCTTCAGTTCCGGCCTGTCTTCAGGCACGTTTTCGTTGTATATTTCAATCTCTTGGCTGAAATCTTCCAGGCCGATCGGGATATTGTTCACCCTGGCTACTATAGGGCCTTTAACCTGGGGGGCAACCGGAGCAGTTTCTGCCTCCGTTACCTCCGTCTTTTTGCTCTTATTGGCAGAAGGCATCTTGATTTTATCACACCCGAAAGTCCCTACAAAAATTAAACTTAAGATAACGCACGCTGCTGAACGGCTGTTCATTTTATCCTCCTTAGGAATTCTACTAACCTGTCAGGACGCTTTGAGTTTATCAATAATCTTGACCAAGAGATCGGCTATTTTAGCCGTAAGAAACAGGAAAAAGAAAACAAAAACATAAAAAGCCAGAATGACAACGCCCATCCAGCGCGGGCTACCGGCTGAAGCGCCCAAAAGCAGAGAAACTCCACCCAAAATACCCAGGAATAAAAAAATCCAGCCAGCTACCTTAACCACTGCGCTGGAAAACCTTAGGAACCCCAGATGTTTTTGCATGCACTCCTCCTTATATTGCGTGCGTATTATTTCTAAATTTTATTATAAAGCCGGACAAAATGCAAGCAAAATATTATCCCGTAAACGCTTTTCCCAAAGCTAATTCCACCAATGCCCGGTCCCAGCCATGCAGGATAAGTTCTTGGCCGATTTGTTCGCGCGAATATCCCGCGCCCCTTTTCGCGGAGATAAAGATTAAAAGCACGTTCAAATTATATTCCTGCTCTTTGTCCAGGGATGAATTAAACGGTTTTTCCCGTTCGGGGCCGTTCACAAAATATGCGCCGGCGGAAAGAACGAGCGGCAAACAGAGCAATCCAACGGAGGCATAAAATAACTGCCCCTGGCTATCTCCCAAGAGATAGGCCGCGCTGCACCAAAATACGTCAAAAAGATAGTGCGCGACAAGCAGCGGGATCAACCCGAAACGCATGAATATAAAACCATAGAATATCCCGAGCAGGGTGATTTCGATTATGCGGAACCATACCGGGAATATCGCGTAAGTAGTATGCCCCATCCCCCAGATAACCGCCGTAAGAACAACCGCCGCCAATGAGCTCCTCAGGTATTTCTTGGCCAAGCTTACCCCAAATAACCTGAAGATAACCTCTTCATTTAAGCTGGCGGTAAAAGCGATAACAAAAGCGCTGAATACCGGAATATAGGCCGAAGAGAAATACGTCATAACATACCATTCTCTCCAGACCCCCATAAACCTTTGGCCGCAGTAAAATACCGCCGCCTGGATGCCCAGCATTATCAGCCAAAATAGATAGCCCGATAGAATGGAAACGGTAAAAGCGCGATTGAAAAAGCTGGTCCTGATATAATACAGGAATGAGCCTTGCTTATTCTCCGGGAAAACCTCGGCAAAAAGCGATTCGCCGGATATTCCGGGGATTACAAATCCAAAAACAAGGAATGCGGTATTGAATACCCACCTGATAAAGGCAAGCCCGAAGAACGAACCGAGATGCGCGCTGGTAGGATAAGCCGCGAGAACGCGCTGACAGTTGTTGAAGAAATCTGCGGTATTGATTGCAACCAGAAAAAAAGCCAGCCAATAAAACCATTCCCTGCTCAAGCGCGGGACAACATCCTGTTTTCTTTTCAGGAAAATGTTCACCGCCCATATGAGCATCCCGAAAAGGATGACATAAAAAATACTGTAAAGATATTCCCCTAGAATGAACTGTTTTTCTACATAACGGATGAACCCGTCGGGAAAATCAAGCTAGTTCCTTCAAAATTACCTGATCTCCTCGCATCTTACCGTAACTTCC
>CAZNGC010000176.1:0-2049 GCA_964572435.1 uncultured Planctomycetales bacterium
CCTTCAGGTTGATTTTTAAACTAATAAACTATTTTAAAAATCAACCTGAAGGGCTAATTAAAACAAGAATACTCCGTCCATCGGAATTGTTACGCGAGTTTAAACAGACAGTATAAAACTAAGCGACGTTTCTGGATTTTGGGTAGGTACAGCCAAGAGAACAAAATTATATAAGTGTCTTTTAATTTCATGCGTGGGGTAGAATAGTTTAAGCCCCGAGTTTAAAAAGAGAGAAATATGGATAGAATTTTGGTTATCTCTAATGAGTTATCATCTAAGCTGATAATCCAAAGGGATAAATTTTTAAATCATATCTTTGATTTGGTTAAAGCAATGTCTCCGTCTATAGGGTATAAAACTCTAGTTGGTCCTGCTCAAGATGTCATCGCCGCTTTTCAAATAGTCCATGCATTGTCATTTATTAGCGTTAAAAATTATGTTTCTAAAGAAGAAATTGCTATTTTAACTAAGATAGTTCATAGCAATGTCAGTGGTTTTAATATCGAATTAATTAATAAATATATAGAAAGGTACACTGAATCTAAGAAACAAGAACTTGAAGAACAAATAAATAAGTTTACCGAGGATATCGGGACGTCTGTTGGTTTGAGTATTTTAGTTAATCAAGTTCTTTCCCCGTTGGCCTTAGAATTTCTTTACAGAAATTGGGGTATTGTTGCTATGATTTTTAATGATCAAATCGTGGCTAAGGAGATGGCGAAAGCAGTAAATGATTTACATGAAAAGTTAGAATAAGTTTGTTTTAATTTTAAGATGAAATACCGTGATTGTAAAAATTATAAGTCTATCGATAACTGGAAGATTCTATGAAGCCACTACCTAAAATTCTTATCCTTAACGGCAGCTCTGTAAAGAACGGCAATACCGCCAAGCTTGTTGCCTGGTTCGCGCAAGAGGCGCGGGCAATGGGCGCGAGGGTCAAAATTGTGCGCGCGGCGGATTTAAAGTCCAAGGTAAACGGGTGCATTTCCTGCCGGGCCTGCCAGAAAATGCCCAAGTATGAATGCGTCTTTAAAGATGACGTTAACGATGTCCTGAAAGAGATGCAGAAGGCGGATGTGATCGTCTTTGCCACGCCGCTTTATTTCTACGGGCCGAGCGCGCAGCTAAAGCTCGTCATCGACCGGATGTTCTCGCTTTATAAATGGGATAATAAGACTGATACTTTTAGCTCTCCGATGAAGGGCAAGGCGATGGGTTTTATCCTAAGCGCCTATGAGAATGTCGGGCTCAAGATCGTGGAGGAGTCCTTTAAGATCATCGCGGATTACAGCGATATGAGTTTCCATTCTTTGCTGGTGCCGGACGCGCGGGAGTCCGGGGATGTGGAGAAGATAAAAGGCATCCGTGCCAGGGTCAAGAAGTTCGCGGGAGATTTTAATAGAATAAGATTAAAGGAAAAAAGGGTGAAATGAGCGATATCAAGCGGATGAAGCTATACCGCCATCCCGAGCGTGTTTATAGGGAAATAAGCGCGGCGGGATACGGGCAGGATACCTTGCTGAAAGAGGAAGATATCAGGTTATTCGATCAGTATCATTATTTGGGGACCGAGGCGGTTGATGAAGCTATCGCTCATTTGAAGGCTGGGCCGCAAAGCCGGCTGGTGGAGGTTGGTTCAGGTTTAGGAGGGCCTGCCAGGTATTTGGCGGAGAAGGCGGGCTGCCGGGTGACCGCCGTCGAGATCCAGCCGGATTTAAACCAGATAGCTTCTTCTTTGACAAAACGCTGCGGTTTGTCCGCTCTTGTGGATCACTTTTGCGGGGATATCCTCGAATTCCCGGAAAGCAAGGGGGATTTTGATGCCGTGGTAAGCTGGCTGGCGATCCTGCATATCCCGCTTCGCCCGGCTCTTTTCAAGAAATTCCGCGATATCCTGAAACCATCCGGCAGGATTTTTATCGAGGATTACTATAAGTTGGGGGAGTTTAGCCCGGAAGAGATAACCATGTTGCGCGAGGATGTCCAGTGCCCGTACCTGCCTTCCGCGGAGGAATATAAGCGTCAGCTTGCGGAGAACGGTTTTAC
>CAZNGC010000177.1:0-2045 GCA_964572435.1 uncultured Planctomycetales bacterium
GGCCTGGATCTTCTACCTTCCCAGAAACCATTTTCCTGCATCCATTGATCCGAATAAATCCTGTTGATATAATTCCTGCCGGTATCAGGCAAAAGCACAACTATATACTTCGGCTTCTCAAGCCGTTCGGCGTATTTCAAGGCCGCGGCTAAAGCCGTACCGGCCGAGCCTCCGGCAAGCAACCCCTCCTCCCTGACCAGCCTGCGCGCGGTATTGAAAGAATCCTTATCGCTAACCCTTACCATTTCATCGACGATTTGCCGGTTAAAAGTCTTGGGGATAAAATCCTCCCCAATACCCTCAACCTTGTAAGAACGCGGGCTGTCCCCGGAAAGGATCGACCCCTGGGGATCAGCGCCGACGATAACGATATTAGGATTTTTTTCTTTCAGGTATTTTGCCGTGCCGGATATAGTCCCACCCGTACCCATACCGGCGACAAAAACCTCTACTTTCCCCTGAGAATCCTCCCATATCTCCCGTCCGGTAGAAAGATAATGCGCCAGCGGATTATCTGGGTTCTCGAACTGGCTTGGACGATATGCCCCAGGAATTTCCCTGGCCAGCCTGTCCGCTACCCCGTTATAGCTCTCAGGGGAATCAGGAGCAACGGAAGTAGGAGTGATCACTACTTCCGCCCCGTAGGCCCGCAACAGATTAATTTTATCCTGGCTCATCTTATCAGGCATGACAAATATGCACCGGTAGCCTTTGACCGCGGCAACCAGGGCCAACCCCACCCCGGTATTGCCCGCGGTAGCTTCGATAATCGTTCCTCCGGCCCCGAGCTTCCCTTCTCGCTCGGCGCTCTCGATCATCTTGAGCCCAATCCGGTCCTTTACGCTTCCGCCGGGGTTAAGAAACTCCGCCTTGACGTAAATCTCGGATTTTATACCACCGCTAATCCTGTTCAACCTGATTAAAGGAGTGCGGCCGATAACCTCAAGTACATTATTAAACCGGGCCATATTATCAATCCTAAACCGCCTGATTACGCCTGAGGATCCTGAAAAAGCCAGGTAGTAAGATAGCGTTCCCCGGTATCAGGAAGAATCACCACGATCAACTTACCCTTATTTTCCTCACGCTTGGCTACCTGCAAAGCTGCCCATAATGCCGCTCCGCTGGAGATGCCCACAAGAATACCTTCCAGCTTGGCGAGTTTGCGGCTGGTTTCTCCGGCGTTATCATTGGAAACCTGGATTATCTCATCCAGGATATCCTTGTTCAATACCTGGGGGACAAAACCGGCGCCGATACCTTGTATTTTATGCGGTCCGGGCTTGCCTCCGGAAAGTACGGGAGAAGCTTCGGGCTCTACTGCAATAGCCTCAAAAGACGGCTTCCTTTTTTTGATCACCTCCGAAATTCCGGTAATCGTTCCTCCGGTACCCACCCCGGAAACGACAATATCCACCTTCCCATCCGTATCATTCCATATTTCTTCGGCAGTTGTCTTACGATGGATTTCCGGATTGGCTGGATTATTAAACTGCTGGGGGATAAAACTGTTCGGAGTAATCTTCGCCAGATCCTCCGCCTTTTCCACAGCCCCTTTCATTCCTTTGGCGCCTTCGGTCAATACCAATTCCGCCCCGAGGATCTTAAGCAATTGCCTGCGCTCGACGCTCATTGTCTCAGGCATAGTTAGAATAAGTTTATAACCCTTTGCCGCAGCCACGAACGCCAGGGCGATACCGGTATTACCGCTGGTCGGCTCAATAATAATTGAATTTTTCTTGAGCAGCCCCCTGCGTTCAGCATCCTCGATAAGTGAAACACCTATACGGTCTTTGACACTGGAAAGCGGATTGAACGACTCCAGCTTTACCACCACCGTAGCCACCGCACCTTCCGTAATACGATTAAGCTTTACGAGCGGCGTATTTCCGATTGTCTTCGTAATATCCGGATATATTTTCCCCATTTTTTCTCCTTTTATGCCTTGGCTAACGCCTGTTCAATATCGGCAATTATGTCGTCGATATGTTCAATACCTGCCGAAATACGGATGAAATCCGGAGTAACTCCTGTAGCCAATTGCT
>CAZNGC010000178.1:0-2012 GCA_964572435.1 uncultured Planctomycetales bacterium
AGGGGGTATTGTGTTGTGCCTACCAATGAGCCTGGGTTTGAAAGGGGTATTTACGGAGGAATGGGCAGAGGGCGGCGCAATTGTTTCTACGCGACGGGTCTTCCTGCCTGGATGAGGGGCGGGGATGAATTATCCTCCCTTAAGAACCGGGAAGGTTATCTGAAAATGGAACTCGATGCCGTGCAGGCACGGGTCCGGGAACTGGAAAGTAAATAAGAAAGGAGTCTTCGGCATGAGAGTAGGAGTCGTTTTGGAAGATGAGAGCGGCATAGAAAGCAATGTCTGCGCGCACTTCGGGCAGTGCAGGTATTTTTTCCTGGCGGATGTGGATAAAGATAAGAAACAGCTCGTCAATACACGCGTTGTGCCCAATGCTTCCGTTCACGGCGGTGGAGGATGTGTCGCGGTTGATGAGATATTAAAATACGGGATAACCCACGTTATTGCCGGCGGCATGGGTATGGGCGCGCAGCAGAAGTTTGCCAATGCCGGGGTGCAGGTTTTCGGTTATTCCGGGAAAGTAAAAGACGCGCTGGATGAGCTCATGCGTAACGCCCTGGGCGGGCTTGAGTCCTGTAAGGAGCATGGAGACGGCCATAGCGGAAGCTGTCATTAAGAACAAGGAGACACGATGAAAATATGCATTACCGCAGAAGGGGCAACATTGGATTCCAAGGTGGACCCGCGCTTCGGCCGTTGCCGGAATTTTATCTTCTTTGATACCGATACGGGCAGTTTCCAGGCGCAGGAAAACGCCAATGCCCAGTTTCAGTCAGGGGCAGGTATCCAGTCGGCCCAGATGGTGAATTCCCGGGGAGTAAAAGCCGTGCTCACCGGCAATGTTGGGCCCAACGCCTTTCAGGCGCTGTCCGCTTCGGGTATCCGGATATATACCGGCGTATCCGGGACGGTCAAAGACGCCATCGAGGCATTCAAGAGCGGTAAATTAGCGGTTACCGAGAACCCGAGCGTCGGCTCGAAGTTCGGAATGGGGAAATAAATGGATCCGCAAGAGGAGCTTTTAGCCGGACATAAGAGTTATTTAGAACGCAAAGCTTTATACAGCAGCCTCGGATACGATGTCGATAAGGAGAGGCGTTTTATCTTGGAAAAGGCCCTGCCTATCAGCGGCAGGATACTTGAGGCAGGCACGGGCAAGGGGCATTTCGCGCTCGAACTGGCCAGGGCCGGATATAAATTCACTACTTTCGATATCTCGGAGGCCGAGCAGGGATTTGCCAGGCTTAACCTGCGTTATTTCGGGCTGGAAAGCCAGGTTGATTTCCGTATTGAAAACGGCGAGTCCTTAAGTTTTCAAGATGATAGTTTCGATGTGATACTCTCCGTCAATCTGCTGCATCATTTATCCGATCCAGGCAAGGTGATCGATGAATTCCTGCGTGTGCTTTCTCCCGGCGGCAAGCTTGTCATAAGCGATTTCACCCGGGAGGGATTCAGGATTATGGATAAGCTGCATGCCCGCGAGGGAAATAAGCATGAGGTCGGCAAGGCCACTTTGTCCGATGTGGAGAGGTATTTGCGAAAGAAGGGTTTTAGAACCTTCAAGGCAAGCAGCAGGTATCAGCAGGTGCTGATAGCGTCTCAATTCTTGCCGGAAAGCGCAAGCTGATATGATTATCTCCATAGCCAGCGGGAAAGGCGGAACGGGGAAGACTACGGTAGCGGTTAACCTGGCGTTGTCCCTGAAGAATGCCCAACTCATCGATTGCGATGTGGAGGAACCCAATGCGCATATTTTCCTTAGGCCGTCCATAGAAGAAGAGTCGAAGGTTTACATACCTGTTCCGGAAGTCGATGAGTCAAAATGTACTTATTGCGGGGAATGCGGCCGGGTATGCGCTTATCATGCTATCGCAGTTTTGCCCGGGGATAACGCCAAGGGGAATGTTTTGATTTTTCCGCATCTTTGCCATGGCTGTGGCGCATGCAGCATTCTTTGCCCGCAGGGAGCGGTCAGGGAAGTTAATAAAGAGATAGGGGTCATCGAAACC
>CAZNGC010000179.1:0-1967 GCA_964572435.1 uncultured Planctomycetales bacterium
ATGGGGACAGCGACCATTAGCTGAAGATTGAGCTATATGACGCGTGTTATTTGGTTTAAAATAATATATTGAATTATTTTTGGGCTAATGGTCGCTGTCCCCATTGAGGAGGGAATATGGATGAAGAAGGCGGGTTCCTGGTTAAATTCGACGGCAAAAAACCGTTAAGATGTTATAAAATAGAGTTTGATTATGACGAGTGGCGCTGTATTATCAACGGGTCTAAAAAGAAGAAGCTGCCTCCTTGCGTAAAGAATATAACTGTCAAGGTCGAAGAGGGCGATGCTTGAGCCTCCGCCGGAGCCGCCAAGGCCCAGGTTTGATATGAATTAGGAGATATATTTGATGAAAATTGCCATTTTGCAACTTAACTTTACTGTCGGAGACATTTTCGGAAACGCGGAGAAGATCGCTTCAGCGGTCAAAAGCGCTCCTGCCGGCATCGATTTATTTATCGCCCCCGAACTGGCGCTTACAGGCTATCCGCCGAGAGACCTCCTGCTGGACAAGTCTTTCATTGACAAGGCATGGGAGTCTGCCGAGCGCCTGGCGCGTTCGTTGTCCGGGTTCCCGCCGGTCCTGATTGGTATCCCCGAGCCGAATAAATCAGGAGAAGGCAAGCCGCTTTATAACTCCGCGGCCCTGCTAAAAGAGGGAAAGATCGCCCAGATTTTCAGGAAAACCCTCCTGCCTACTTACGATGTTTTCGACGAATACCGCTATTTCGAACCGGCCGCACCTTCTACTCCCCTTGAGATCCGCGGCGTGAAGATAGGCGTTACCATCTGCGAAGATATCTGGAATGATAGGGATTGCGCGCCGCTTAGGCTTTACAGGCTTGACCCGTTGGAAAAGCTCTCCGCTTCGGGGATCGATTGCATCCTCAACATTTCCGCTTCCCCGTTTTTCCTGGGCAAACAGAAAGTGAGAGAAGAGATGCTCGGTGGCATAGCCGCCAAATACAAGACTCCTTTGGTTTATGTAAACCAGTGCGGCGGCAACGACGAGCTGGTTTTCGACGGCAGGAGCTGCGCGTTTTCCAAAGACGGCAGGGTGTTTGGCCGGGCAAAGGCGTTTGCCGAAGACATGCTTGTGGTTGATTTAGCTGCTTCGTCCGGCCGCATAGAGCCGGATATCGCTGTCCCTGAAGAGGAGATCTGGAAAGCATTGGTTACCGGCACAAGGGATTATGTTTCCAAATGCGGTTTCAAGAAAGCCATCCTCGGGCTTTCAGGAGGCATAGACTCCGCGCTTACCGCCGCCATCGCCGCCGAAGCCCTGGGCAGGGATAATGTTTTCGGGGTGCTCCTGCCTTCCCCTTATTCGAGCAGGGGGAGCGTGGATGACGCGCTTGATCTTGTCCGCAGGCTGGGGATCAGGGAATTGAAAGTTCCGATCAAAGGCGTGATGTCGGCTTTCTCCGCTGCCCTGCGCCAGGCCTTTAAGGGGTATAAGCAGGATACTACCGAAGAAAATATCCAGTCCAGGATCAGAGGCAACATACTTATGGCTCTTTCCAATAAATATGGCGCTTTACTGTTGACCACAGGCAATAAATCCGAGTTGGCTGTCGGTTATTGCACGATATACGGGGATATGTCCGGAGGCCTTGCCGTAATTGCGGATGTGAGTAAAACAATGGTTTACCGGATAGCCGGCTGGTTGAATAAGGCAAAAGGCGGAGTTATTCCCCGGAACTCCATTGATAAGCCACCCTCGGCTGAACTGCGGCCCAACCAGACAGACCAGGATACGCTTCCGCCATACGATACCCTCGATAACATACTTTACAATTACATAGAGCTGCATAAGAGCGCGGATGAGATAATTGCCCTGGGTTTTGACGGAGAAACCGTCGGGAAAGTGCTGGCCCTGGTCAAGAAAGCGGAGTTTAAGCGCAAACAGGCTGCCCCGGGCCTGAAGATCACCGACTGCGCCTTTGGCACCGGCTGGCGCATGCCCATCGC
>CAZNGC010000180.1:0-1961 GCA_964572435.1 uncultured Planctomycetales bacterium
GCGCTACCCGATCACTTCCCAATGCCCGCCCTTGTCTGGGCCAACGCGCTTAATCCGTCCTGCATCCTTCAATTTCTTCAAATTCCATTCTACGCCCCTGCGGGTCAAAGCTGTCTTATCCATGATCTGCTTCTGAGTAATCTGCGGATTTGACTTGATCAATCCCAATATTTTCTCCACAGTTTTCTCCACACCTTTCTCCACAGTTTTCTGACCACCCAGCCCCTCGCCCTCTTCCCATTTCGGCCGCTTGAACGAAACAACAAATCCGGTCTTTGCCCGGGTAAACTCAACCGCCACATTGCTCTTTTGACATTCCTCATAAATACGCTTAATACCGCTCGCCCACTTCTCGATATCCTCCGAGCGAAACATCGTCTCGGCGATAAGCGGATTGCGCAAAATAGAATGCCCGTTGCCTTTAATAAAATCCGCCGGCTCTATTTCATCCGGAAACTGACCTGGGTTATAGATCTCAATCCTATCTTTAAAAATCGCCACCTCATTACCCTTAGGATTAGCATAATCCCGGTGACATAAGGAATTCCCAACCGCCTCGCGAATAGCCTCAACCGGAATCTCCGGAATTTCCTTGCGCGGCCCGGATTTGATCTCCGCGCGCCACTTAATATGCTCTTTTATATAACTCTCCGCCTGCTGGCGCAAACTAAAAATGTTTCCCTTAAAGCTGCGGATATCCAAAAAAGTAATCTTATCCGTCCCTGCGAAAACAGCCGCCTGGAATTCCAACAAAAATGGATCGCAAAACAAAACCTCAGCGGCATTAATCAGCTTCTTACCGGACAATAAACCCAATCGCTTTAGTGTATCGTGAACATTAGTGTACTTAAAAGTAATCCGCCCCGCCTCATTTGCCCGGCGCATATACTCCCGCACGGTCTTGGCATTAACATCTTTAAGAGTTTTCTCCGAGATTTCCCTCTCCCAGGAATACTTCTTATTCCTAAAATGATCCTCGAGGTGTTTAGCAGTCATCTGCTTATCAGACTCGCCCACGCGCATATACGCCTTGCCATATGCGAAATACGGCGTATCCGCTCCGCTAAACTCAACCACGATACAATCAAATCCATTGATCTTTCGCGCATGCACCTTGGGATAAATCTTCGGCTCGATATTATCAACAATAGTCTGCGTCACCTCTTTAACCGTCTGACGCCCAACCTCCTGCCCGACAACCGTTCCATCATCCTTAACCCCAAAAAAAAGCGTCCCCTTGCCATGCTTATTAAGAATAGCCGCAATAGAAACGACTCCGCTCTTTAATTCAGCGATGGATTTTTTGAATTCGATTGTTTCGGATTCTTTATAAGTCATTAAATACCCTTTACAATATCCAATTCACCTTAAATCTCACTTTATGTATTTAGACATCTCTTCGAATTTCTCAAGTAATTTATTTGCTAAGTCTGTTTTTTTAATCAGAAATGAAGCCCAGCGCCCCTGAGAATCAGGCGATAAATAATTCTGAACTCGTAAACTTTCACCTCGTTTGCTTTTAACCACAGTCCCTTTTGCAACTGCGAGACTTGGTACCAAGAGCACATTTTCATCTATTTCAACCTTTTGCGGATTAAAATATGCACCGACTACGAAATACGAATGATGCGGCGTAAAAGTTTTTTTATTGATATCCATCAAGAAATATCCGCGTTTCGCCACATTAAACCGACCTTTGACCTGCAAAAAAATAGGCTGAAACATCCCCGCCTTAGTGACTACCAAATCCACACCCTGAGTATCCGTAACCGGCCGATAAATGCTCAACAGCCCCTGTCCCTGCAGAACGATCAACTCCTTAATCCTCTCCTCAACAATGTCGCCTTTAGCTTGCGAGGATAGTCCGGATATATCCAGAAGCATCTCTGCTTCCATTAAGGGCGTTTCTTGTGACTTGTCTTTGAATGAAAGCGAATAATTTATTCCCGTCTATTCGAGAA
>CAZNGC010000181.1:0-1935 GCA_964572435.1 uncultured Planctomycetales bacterium
CTTACAGCCTGGGATATTTTTTCAAACGTCCCCTTGCCCCTTATCCGGTCATTTTCCTCCTCCAGCCCGTCGCAGGAAATCAAAAAGGTTATTCTATCGCGAAGATCCACTATCTCATCCAGGGCCTCCCCGGTAATCAATGTCCCGTTAGAAACGATATTCACGGTAATCCCTTTTTCGGCGACAAACCTGGCCAACTTCAACAGTTCATCTTTACGGACAAACGGTTCGCCGCCCCCAAAAGTAACCACTTCCACCTTGAACCGGGTTATATTCTCCAACACCCCTACCCATTCATCCAGGGTAAGCTCCTTCTCAAGCTGGTGATTATGCCTGGTGGTAGTGCACATTATGCAGGCCAGGTTACACCTGTTGGTTATAGCCAGATAAAACTGGCGGAATTCCATCTTCACCGCTAAAATATCTTCTTTCGTCTGCATGGCCTAACCTTCCCGGACAGCCGTGGTTTGAATCATCCCGGCGATATCCCGTCTTATCCTGGATACCTCTTTCATTATATAATCGTCGTTCCCGGCATCGGCGCGCAGAGAATCCAAAAACATGTCTTCTGCCTTCAGCATGCTGATACATATCTGCTCGTGGAAGCGGGAATTTATCGTATTCTTGAAATCAGAATGTATTTTCTCCAAATTCTCGGAATCAGGCCTTTCCGAACAAAATTGAGTACAATTCACCTTGCATTCCCGGATTTTCTTCCTGATTGCATTAGCTTTCTGCCCGTACCAGACATCACTAAGCCGGTCAACTTTTATATTCCCGATACTCTCGAAACAGACAAAACTGATATCCCCTTGAGGATTGACAAATATCCTGCTGAACCCGGCAAAACAGGTATTAACCTTTCTTTCTTTTTTAAAATGCTGAACGGTCTTTTCCGCCATGAAATCGATGTGGAAGCCGCGGGAGAGCAAATCCTTCCGGATAGAACCGAGCTTGCGGAATGAATCCTCCAGTCTCCGGATATCCCTGCCCTCTACCATAAATTCGGACTTGAAATCGTTGTTCTCAAGAAGACTGCCGTTGTATATCAGCGGCTGAAAAGCCAGATAACAACACCCCAGGCCCCTCGCCAAATCGGCCAGTTGGACCATATTGTCTATATTATTTTTCATGATCACGCTGACCATGCCGACATCCAGTCTTTTTTCCGGTTCCGCCTGATTATCCCTGCGGTACTTGCTCTTAAAAACATTGATCAGATGGATACCTTTGACCGCTTTCTCAAAAACTCCCTTACCTCTTATCGAATCATGAACTTTGGCGCTGGCGCTGTCGATGGAAAAAGTCAAATTCCTGAGCTTGGATAACACTATCTTCTCCGCCAACTCCTCATTGATCAGGCTGCCATTGGTATTGACCGTGGTAATGATACCGGGGCGGGCCGCGTAATTGACCAAATCCAGAATATCCGGCCGCAGTAAAGCTTCTCCTCCGGTAAAATAAACGGTTTTAACCCCCGCCTCAATAGCCTGATCCAGCAAGTTCTTGACCTCGCCGGTAGCCATTTCCCCGTTAAACTGCTGTTTCCACACTTCGCATATCTTACAGCGCACATTGCACCTAGCGGTCAGCATAATCTGCAGCATATCTGGAGCAACCAGCGCCCTATCGAGATATCTGGATAAATAAAACAAATAGTTCACTTTAAGATTTTCTATGAGATTGCCCATCTCCTGCTGCAAAAGCTCTTCCGCCATATTCAACCTCCACTAATAATCGCTTCTTATGCCCCCTGTATATAACCCCAGGGCTTTGGCAAAAAATTTCAGCATAACCGCTCTGGCCTTCCTGCTCTTCAAGGTATTCCCGCTCTTCTCGATCGACCAGTCGCCCGACTGATCGTACTTAACCCCTAATTCCCCGGATTGCATATCCAAGAGGGAATGGCGCGGGATATAGCACATACTCACATTC
>CAZNGC010000182.1:0-1929 GCA_964572435.1 uncultured Planctomycetales bacterium
CACCTCACCAGCGTAAACCTGCGCGGTTTGAGGCGTCTCGCTGTCATAGACAATACCCAGCCCGCCCCCTATATTCAAATATTCGAGGGTTATCCCTTTTAAAACGAGCTTTTTGATGAATTCGGAAACCTTGCTGATCGCCGCCACAAACGGAGCGCTCTCGGTAATCTGCGAACCAATATGTATATGCAGGCCGCAGATATCAACATTCCTGAATTTCCTGCGCAAAAGCAGGATTTTGTATGCGCTGGACAGATCAATTCCGAATTTATTGGTAATCTTGCCGGTAGTGATAAACTTATGGGTCTTCACTTCCACATCCGGATTTATGCGGATAGCTACCCTGGCGGTCTTCTTCATGACACGGGCAATACAATCTATATTCTTCAACTCCGGCAGAGACTCCACGTTGAAAAAAAGTATGCCCCTAGAGATGGCTTCAGCGATCTCGCCTGCGGTCTTGCCGACCGAAGCGTAAACAATTTTATTCGCCGGGCATCCTGCCTTCAGGGCGCGAAAAAGCTCTCCTCCCGAGACGATATCCAGCCCCGCACCTTTTTCAACCAAAGCCTTGAGCAAGGAAAGGTTCGAATTTGCCTTTACCGAATAGCATATAAGAGGGTTAATCTGTAAAAATGCTTTTTGCAGTTTCAAGAAATGCCCGGTGAGAGTATTATAGCTGTAAATATGCAGAGGAGTGCCGAAACGGCGGGCGAGATCGGAAATCCTTATGTTTTCGCAGTATAAGTTATTGCCTTTGTATCTGAAATCGTGCATTTTAATTATTCAGGACGCCTTATTTGAGTTTTCTGCCCCAGGCAGTCAACTGCTGTCTTACCAGTTTCGGGTTCGTGCTGCCGAAGGATTTCTTCAGATTCACCGAGGCCCAGGCGTTAAGTATATTCTTAACGTCTGGACTAAACTTCGCTGAATACGCCCTTAGTTCGGGCCCGCTTAAAGAAGATATCTTCTTCCCTTTATCCAGGCAATCACGCACCATCCTGCCAACTATATCATGCGCCTGGCGGTAAGATACGCCTTTCTTAATCAGGTATTCGACTATATCCACAGAAAATAAAGATTCATCCCTAACCTTTGCCGCTACCGCTTCCTTCTCGATCGCGATATTGGCGAAAAGCGCCATGAATATCTCCAAAATATCCTTAACCGCATCTATCGACTCAAAAAGAGGTGGCTTGTCCAATTGCAAATCCCTGTTGTACGAAGTAGGCAGGCCCTTTAAAAGCATTATCACGTTCGAAAGGTTCCCCTGGATCCGGCCTACCGAACCGCGGATCAATTCCAGTATATCCGGATTCTTCTTATGCGGCATGATGCTGGAACCGGTACAAAAAGAAAAATCTATGTCGATGAAATTGAACTCTTTTGTCGACCAAAGTATCAGATCTTCGGCGATACGTGACAAATGCACGGCAAGTATAGCCAGGTCCGCCAATACCTCGATTATATAATCCCGGTCGCTTACCGAATCGATGCTGTTTGAGGTTACCGAATCAAACTTAAGTTCCTTCTTCACAAAATCCCTGTCCGTGGGCAGTCCGGTCCCGGA
Organism: uncultured Planctomycetales bacterium; assembly: GCA_964572435.1. GTDB lineage: Bacteria > Omnitrophota > Gorgyraeia > Gygaellales > Profunditerraquicolaceae > UBA6249. The sequence continues at coordinate 1,571 of CAZNGC010000182.1, forward strand.
AAAAGCGCAAGAACCCAGCGGCATCAGGTTAACCCTTTTCTTGGCATCAACCAACCTCTGCTTGTCTCTCTCCAGGGCCTCTATGTAAGCAAGCAGATGGTGCGCCAGGAGCACGCATTGAGCTACCTGCAAATGGGTATATCCGGGGATAACCACCTTGGAATTATCCATGGCGAGTTTCAATATCGCCTTCTGCAGGCGGGAAACCATAACCGTCAGGGTATCCGTTTCGCTTCTTAGATACATCCTGGTATCCAGGGCAACCTGGTCGTTTCTCGACCTGGCCGTATGCAATTTATGCGCGGATTCGCCAACCTTGCTGTCCAAAAGTTCCTGGATATTCGAATGTATATCCTCGG
>CAZNGC010000183.1:0-1928 GCA_964572435.1 uncultured Planctomycetales bacterium
TCCCCTTTATTAACGCTCATGTAACTTTTACTTACTCAAAGCGTCTTTCTTCAACCAGCCTGTTTTGTTGTCAAAACGCTTAATCTTATACCAATCCCCGTTCTTATCGGTTATCTTGACCTTGTCCCCTTCGCTAAGTTCGAAATAGACTGTGGCGTTCTCCAGCGGTTCGAACCTGACATCCGCGTCCCTTCCGGTCACTACGCAAATTCTGCCCTGATAATCGATTTTTCCGGCTAACCCGTAAAGAGATACGATGAATACCGGCAAAACGATCCCGGCAAAAAAGACGCGGGCAACCTTCAGCCGCTTGAAAAAAAGAATTAAAATAAGATAAGCTATGGAAATAATATAAAGACAGCAGAGGAAAACAGTCAATAAATCAATGGTCATCCCCCTGAACAAAGAACAGGCCATCCTCTCAAACCACCCTCCAAATACCTGCGGCTCATGTTTCAATCCCTGTAAAACATAGCCATAGTTTGATCTTAAATCGCTGTCATTAGGAATGAAAGCCATTGCCTTTTCATAACTTAGGACTGCCATTCCGGGTTTGCCTTCCTTGAGATAACTATTCCCGATATTGTAGTAGAGATTCCCGCTCTCCCATCCCATATCAAGTATTTTCTGATAGGCATTGATAGCCTGCTCGTATTTACCATCCTGATAAAGGGTATTCCCCTGATAAAACAGTGCCCCCGGTGAATTCAACTCGGCGGGACCGGCAAGCATGGCCGGGGCAAAGAGCATCACAAACACGGCGATAATTAAAATATGCATACCTGCCTTATTCATGTTTTCTTTCTCTGCAAGTAATCTATTATTTCTTCCAAGCCATCTAAAGAAGATTGCATATCCTCTTTCCCCAGGCTGCCGGAGGCGTACCTGACCATATCGCATTCCTTAAATATATCCTTGAGCCTGGACAGGACATTCTCTTCTACCCCCGCTTTACGTAAATGCTCATCTATAACGCTGATAGTGATACCCTTCGAAGAAAGATGGAACCTGTCCCCCAGATATTCCCGCAAAATCAGGAACAAGGTGTCATAAAACTTGGCCGCTTCGGCTTTCTTCAGATATTTCTTTGCCTGGGCAAGGCCCGCCCTGGCTTTGCGCGGAGCAGCCAGGCCCCTGGCATACTTTATATCCGTGTCCAGCCTCTTTTTCCTTACGTATAGCAACAGGGTAATCAAATAAACCAGCAAAGGTATAACCTGCGCCCCAAGGAATACCTTATTCTTATAAAGATAGCTGTTTGTCCTTTTCAGCTTGCCGGGGTTATCCTTGATGTAAAGTATATCCCTGCCTAACTTTTCATCCCTGGGGGCAGAAACGGAATCAGGCGGGCGGATAGCCTCAACTATCTTAAACTCCTCCTCCTTGTCCGGCTTATTGATTCTTACGGGAAAAGGGCCCTTCTTTAAAGTTACATATTTGCCGCTTTGGGTATCGAAAAAACTCAACGTAACCGCCGGGATCTCCTTGACCTCCATGCTTACCGGAATAACAACCTGTTCGAATGTTTTTCGGCCTGCCTCCTGTTTTACCTGCGGCTCATACACCTTCAACCCTTTTTCCGAATCAAGCCTGGGCGCTCCAACAGTGCTGAAGTTACCGTTTCCGCTTACAATCATCTCAAGAGTGACTGGATCGCCTAACTTTACCTCCGAAGGAGAAATACCGGCTTCGAGAGAGAAATTGCCCAGGGCGCCGGCAAAATCCGCCGGTTTATCCGCAGACGGAAGGTCAAAGACGGTAAACATCGCGCCATCGGACTTTAGATCCAGGGGATAAGCTTGATAGCCGCCGAATAGATTGTCGAATATATCGTCGTCAAACGGGCTTGCAGCGCCGAACGCCTGCTTGCGCCTAGCGGCATTGCGCAGCAGTAAAGTACATTTTATATGCGCCGGCCCCAGCATAAA
>CAZNGC010000184.1:0-1922 GCA_964572435.1 uncultured Planctomycetales bacterium
GGTCTTCACGCATTTTCCTTTCGCGGATTCCGGGCGCGCGTTTACCTCTTCCCAGATAAGATTATTCCGCCGGCTGGCCGATGAACTGAAGAAAAACGGAATAGTCATTCCGCTGGTACACGCGGCAAACAGCGCAGGGCTGATCAATCATAAAGACAGCCATTTCACGATGGTCAGGCCCGGATTGGTAATTTACGGGCTTTATCCATCTGTTTCCCTGAAGATAAAGCTGAAACCCGTTTTGAGCCTGAAGACCCGCGTAATATTCGTGAAACGCGTCCCCGCCGGATGCGGGATAAGTTACGGGCATGCTTATGTAACGAAGCGGCCGGCAAATATCGTTACACTGCCTATAGGTTACGGCGACGGGTATCCACGCAACCTTTCCAATTTGGCTCCCGTGCTGATCGGAGGAAGGCGGTTTAAGATCAGCGGCAGGATATGCATGGACCAGGCTATGGTCGATACCGCGGGGTTCAGGCCGCGCCAGGCGGATGAAGCGGTTTTGATCGGCAGGCAGGGCAAGAAAGTGATTTCCTGCGAAGAGCTGGCGGAGTTGGCAGGGACCATCCCTTATGAAATCGTCTGCGGTTTAGGCAGCCGCATCCCCCGTATTTACATTTCCCGGAAATAAAAAATAGCTGGGGCAGCGGACATTACAATGGCCACTGCCCCAGCTAAGGTAACTTCGAGATTAAATAGAGGCTGGCAGAAATTGCGATTATGTGGCTCATCGAAGCTGCCAGCAGAGGCATGAGCAGGCCGGATTTTCCGATAGCCAGAAAAACAGCGTCCAGGATGTAATACAGAAATCCTACGATGATCGATATGCCGATGGAGGCCATTCCTGTGGCGCGCCGGCCGGTCATCAACGAGAAGGGGATCCCCAGAAGGATGATGATTATGCTGGTGAACGGCGAGGTAAACCTTTGGTAGAGGTCAACCTTTAAATTCCGGATTACCGTGGTTGCCCCGCTGCGGGAAACCCTCCAGATGTAATCCTGCATCTGGTGTATATCCATCAGCTCGGGTTTCTGCCTGAGGTTGGCGAAATCCTTCGGGGTCTCCGGTATCGCCATGATCTCCTCTTCGAAATAGGCGGGTTCGTCGATCACCTGCCCGTTATGGTCGAAATCATAGGTGATGCATTTCGAGAACTGCCATAACCCTCCCACGTAATTCCCCTTGTCCGCGACTATCTTTTTGGTGAGGTTCTGGTTGTCGTCATGTTCCAGGATAGTGATTCCTTCCATGGTGCTGGTATTGACGAAGAATTTGCTGATAAAAAACAACCTGTTCCTGGAACCGTACATGGACAGATTCGGTATCACGTCGAACTTTTTGAGTTTATGCCCTTTGGTTTTTTCCTCCATCTGTATCTTGATTCTCTGGTTTTCGGCCAGCGCGGAGGGTACGAACCTGTCGTTTACCCAGAAGACCAGTACGCTGATCAGGAAGCCGAAGATTAGCACGTCCCTGGCGATGGAGAATATGCTCAAGCCGCTGGAGCGCATGGCGATTATTTCGTTATTATGGTTTAATTTGGAAAAGGTGTATACCGTGCTCAACAGGCAGGCAAAGGGAGAGACCTGCACGAACATCACCGGCAGATAGGACAGGTAATAGCGCGCGACCATCTGCAGGGCCGCCTGGCGCTTAAGTATCTCGTCGAGGTTTGAAAGCACGTCGATAATTATATAAAGGAAAAGAAAGCTGAAGATACAGGAGATGAAGATCGTGACGACGGATTTGAGGATATAACGGTCTAAGATGCGCATAGTTTATGAGTTATGAATATTCCTATGCCGGTGAACAGGATATTGGGTATCCAGAGTGCCAGGGCCGCCGGCAGGTAGCCTTCGATCGCCAGCGCCTCCGAGCCGATGAGCAGCGGGTAGTAACAGATGATTATCAGTACGGCT
>CAZNGC010000185.1:0-1911 GCA_964572435.1 uncultured Planctomycetales bacterium
CAATCCTTATAATCGGGTTCTACTTTCTACAGGGCCTTCTTGTAATCCTTGCCCAGGCAGTTTAAACCAAAACTTCCCACCAGGTCGACTGTCGGCAGCAAATCATTCTTGGCAGTGGCGACCTTGACATCCCTGTTTTTCAAATCTATCTTCGCCGAGTAATAATCCGGCCTGTTATCGAAAGCGTTCTTCAGGCTCTGCAGCAAATCCGCCTCTTCAACCACGAACGAAGGCTTGTCGATCAATTCTATCTGCGCGTTCCAGGCCTCCGGGTTATCCACCAGGTTAGTGACCAGTTTAAGATCATCTTCCGCTCTTCTCATCTGGGCCTCGGCGGCAATCACGGTCTTCTCCCTTTGCGCGGCGGCGGCCTCTGTCTCCAGCAAATCGACCGAGCTGATCAGCCCTTTGCCGTAACGGGCCTTGTTTATCTCAAGCAGGTTCTGCGCGCGCTTAAGCGACAGCTGCGCGATATTGTAAGATTCGATATAATAGATGTAATTGTAATAAGCGGACTTGGCCTTACTGATATTATCCATCACCGAGTCTTTGAAAGAAGCGCTGGAGCGCAATTTTTCGTTCTGGGCTATAGTTATATCCGCCTTATTTACCAGGACCCCGGAGCCTTTAAAAAGCGGCTGGGTAATGGTGATCTTCGGTTCGACTGTATAATACGGGTCGTAAATCTGATAGGTGGAATCACTCTTATACCTCTGGTTCATCAACTCCACCTTGTATTTCGTCCCGGTCACCAGCTTGCCCGATACATCGGCGTTAAACCGCATATCCTGGGTATTGTAAGGGTCAGCGCCCTGCAGGACATTCGCGGAGATTTCATTCCTGTCATTGATCATATACTCCGCGTTGAAAGTCGGTTCAAAATCCGCTTCGGCAATCTGCACATCCGCCTGCTTCAATTTTGGCTCTATACGCTGGATAAGGATCTCCGAATTGTTCTTCAGCGCGTAAAGAATGCAATCAACCAGGCCGATCCTCAATACCCTGTTCTGGATCCCCGCGGCCATAAACATGTATTTCTCCATTTCCTGCGCCCGCTGGATATGGGATACGGTCTCCCCGTTGTCCGCGGAGGACGGAAACGGATCGGCCGCGAACAAAACTATGACTGATAATATAAAAACGAGTTTCCCTTTTCCCTTCATCCTATTTTTCCCGCCCGTTTCGCCGCTGTGCCGTTCAAAAATACATTCAACACGAATCCGCTCAATCCTTTCAACCCCTCGCCCCCGGATCTGCTATCTCTTAACCAGGGGATGATCAGGGATTTGATCATTCCTCCCAAAAGGTTGGCTGTCTTTTGCGGGTCAAGGCCCTTCCGGATAACCCCCTCTTCCTGCGCCTGGCAGATGATCCCGGATGTATAGCCTATGAACCTCATGGATTTTTCCATAATCGCCAGGGAAGGCTTATCTTTTATCGCCCATTTGCCGACCCCTTCCTCCGAAAAATATATCCTGAAGAAATCCTTGTTCTCTTCAAAATAGACAAACTCCTCCTCGACTAATACCCTGATTTTTTCAAGAGAACCCTGCGCGCTCCTGATTTTATCTTTGATCTTGCGGAACAGATCATCTATTTTCTCTTCGGTAAGCGCGAAATAGAGCGCCTGCTTGTCCTTAAAATACAGGTAAAGCGTACCAACCGCGTATTCCGCCTGCTTGGCGATATCAAGCATGGTCGCCTGATGATAGCCTTTCTCGGCAAAGACCCGCGTAGCCGCGTTCAGGATATCCGCCCTTCTTAAAAGCTTGTCCCTTACTTTGCGGGGAACCGGATTCAATCTTCCTCCTGTTTTAATTGGTATTCATATAATGAATCATAATTCACAAAATAAATATAACATTCATTCATCGCAATGTCAAGCAATATGTGCAATTAAACTATGGGGGG
>CAZNGC010000186.1:0-1845 GCA_964572435.1 uncultured Planctomycetales bacterium
CTTGAATTCGGTGAACGCTTCCAGGCGACCGGCATGTTCAAAGGGAGCTTGCGCCTGAAGGGAGAAGGAGCGGTTTTTCGCGTCCTTGACGGGGATTTCTCCACTGAGGAGCCGGGAGGGACTTTGGAGGTCAGGGACCCTGAACTCTTGCGTAGGATTGCAGCTTCAACCAGCCAGCCGCTGGATATCCTGATGGAAAACTTCCGAGATTATCATTATAATACAGGTATGTTCAAGGCCGGCCTTGACGGCGGCAACGTCGTTTTGAACGCAGAATTCCAGGGGGAGGCAGGGAAGCGTTCCCTGACGATAGTTTTGCATGATCTTTTCAATAAGGAGGCGGTAAGATGAGATTTGCAGCGTTTTTAATGGTCGGGCTTGCCCTTGGTTATCTCGGCTGCGCTCGGGTAAGCGTGCAGGGTTCAAAGGAGCCGATAAAGCTTGATATTTCAATGCGGCTCGATATTTACCAGCACGTCAAGAATGATATCGACAATATCGAGAATATGGTCGCTGGGTCCAAAGAGCAGGCAAAGCCCAAGGATAAACAGAGCTTCCTTGGGCGTTTTATCAGTTATGCCTACGCCCAGGAAGGCTTAGGCGCAGAGGTTGAAGAGGCAGCAATGCGACGCAAGGGGCGGTATTCCCAGATTGCCGCTGCCGAGTAAAACCCCGAGCCGCGCCACGCCGCCCCCAGGGCTTGCCCCGCCGTGTGCGCCCGGGGATTTGGGGGGGGGTTGCGGCAGTGCTGGGGTTTATAAACCTTCTGCGCCAACTCGGGACATCGCCCCACCTTCCAGATCGCGAACACAACCGCCAATTTATTACTCGGAAGAGGATGGACTGCATGTATTTGACGAAGAATATCAGAAATGGTGGCGGGAAGATTACTTACCCATGGTCGGCTATAACACCGATAGACAAATCGATGATTTTTTGGATTTTACCTCTGATATCATGTTACCAGTGATTGACGGGATAGAAGGCTACACTGGTGTAGAATTTTTAGGTAAAGGATTAGGCAAAAAAGTAGGATTTGGATTAGATTTTGGTGTGCAAGCGCTTAAAGATAGAAATCGATCAGACCTTACCCCTGTCCAACGACTCGCACGGGCAACCGTTGTAGCATCTCAAGGCGTTTCCGCAAGTTCACTCGGCGTATATACTGCTAGCGCTGCGTCTGTTGCCGTGATTCCATTAGCCACAACTGTAGCTGTTAAGACTCAGAACTTAAATTTAGCTACAGTGATGATTGGTGGCACATGGGTTGCGGTCTACACAGGAATCACCTGGGGGCTAGGAGGGGCTTACGATGCTGCTAACTCAATAGTGTTTCCTATGTTAGATATGGGGACATATCCATAAATTTTGGAGGAATATTAATAAAATGAACGAGTGGATTTTCAAGCTAAGATCAGAAAAATATAAAAATCTCGCGTATATTCTTCTACTCATATCCACGGGTCAATTTTTTCTCGTGGTATTTGGAGTAAAAGTAATTGTTCAGGAAATAAATCTTGTGCATGAAACTCTAATCAGAATTTCCACCATCTTAATGTTTATTCTAAATGGTTGCGCCGGTTTTATGATGATGATCCGGCGTGAGTTTCCTCAGGTGGTGTTTATTCGAGGGCGCGCAGCTCAAATTATGGGATTTGGCTTTTGGATAATATCATGGTTTCTGGCACTATATTTTCTAGTGTTTACCATTAGCGTAACGGTCAACTCTTTCGTTGCTATAGGATAAAATCGAATGGATAGACTCGGAAAACGTGAGGCGTGGCACATTTACAGTAGTTTTGCACTTTTAACAATTCTATAGCAAAAGGCCACAGTTGTCTGATA
>CAZNGC010000187.1:0-1812 GCA_964572435.1 uncultured Planctomycetales bacterium
TTGCCCGAAGCAACCCCCGCGCCCTCGGCGGAAGGTATGATTACCGGCCTGCCGCCTTCCATAACCGCAGCCGCTGAATTAGATGTACCCAAATCAATCCCGATTACTTTTGCCATAGTTTTATCCTCCTATCTTCTTTGAAACTTGCCTACGCAGGTAACAGCCGCGCAATACCTATTAGCGCGGGGTACCCTGCCTATTTTTTAGAAACTTTGACTTTCGCGGTCCTGATTATCCTCTCATGCATCAGGTACCCTTTTTGCAAAACCTCGACAATCGTATTCTCCGGCAGATCCTTGGCCTCTACCTGCATAAGGGCTTCGTGATAATGCGGGTCGAAAAGCCTGCCCTCCGCCTCGACCGGCTTAACCCCGTGAGTCTTAAGCAATTCATAAAGATGTGCGAGGATCATCTCTACGCCTTTCAAAAAAGCGTCCATATCCTCATGTTTTTCCGCGGCCAGGTTGATCACCCTCTCCAGGTCGTCCAGGATATTCAACAGCTCCAGCATCACACCTTCATTGGCGTACTTAAGGAAATCCTGCTTTTCTCGCTCAACCCGCTTTCGCAGGTTATCGAAATCTGCCTGCGAACGCAAAAACTTATCCTGAAGCTCTTTTAATTTCTCGGCCGACGCTTTCAGCTCGTTATATTCAGCCTCACCGACCTGGACCATGCCGGGTTCTTTATCTGCCTTGATATTCTTATGGTTATTCTTATCTTCGTTCATCTTCAAAATGTGCTAAGCACTTCGGTCAAAACTCCGGAAATATATTCCAGGGTCGGGATAATGTGGTCATACTCCATGCGCATCGGCCCCAGGACCGCCAGCCTTCCTGAAGGCCGGTCATTCAACTTATAGGTAGTCACGATCAGAGAACAGTTTTCCATTTCCGGGCACTCGAGTTCAGCGCCTATATAAACTTTTATATTCCCCGAGAAATCGCGGTTGATAACATTCAACAGGCGGCCCTTATCTTCCACAGCCCTGACCAGCAAGCGTACCTTATCCACATCCTTGAATTCAGGCTGGTCCAGGATGCGGCTCAAGCCGTTGTAAAACATCCTGTCCTGCCTCTGCAGGAAAGAAACTATCCCGGCGTAACGCGTAATCTCCGAAATCACCTCGGAGGTATTCTCCAGAGCTTCATCCAAGCGCTGAATCTTCTTTTTACACTCCTTCAGAATGCGTTTTTTCTCCTCATCCAGAAGTTCAATCTGCTGGATAAGGAAATCCACGTAGTAACGGTAACCCTTGTCAGTGGGCACCCTGCCTCCCGATGTGTAAGGATGCTTAAGGTAGCCGGACTGGTCAAGCTCGGTGAATATATTGCGGATAGTCGCCGGGCTTAAATCGAACTCTTCGGCGATATCTTCGGATGCTACGGGAACCGCGCCCTTGATATAACGGCTGATCGCCGAATTAAGCACTGATTTCCTACGCGAATTGTAATCGGTATTACGCACCTGTTTCTCCTGTTTAGAAGCGCCCATCGTGCTATTTCGAACCGTAATTTTAACACAATCTGGAGCTTTGTCAAACAAAATTAGCACTTAAATCCGGAGAGTGCTAATATGCGGCCAAAAAAATTTTCACTCCTCCTTTTCCAGTATAAGCTTCACGCCATGGATATTCACGCGCTTGTTTTCCATCAGATAATGCACGTATTCCAGCCTCTTTAAATCCTTAAAAGAATACAGGCGATTTTTCCTGCCTGAACGTTTAGGCCTGACTATTCCCGCCTTGTCCAGCTGGCGCAGAGTCCATACGGGTATCTTCACCAGCTTGCAGGCAACCCCGATCACATAAAC
>CAZNGC010000188.1:0-1763 GCA_964572435.1 uncultured Planctomycetales bacterium
CCAATCCTCCCGGTTTATCCTTTACTTCGACGGCTACGATATCGGTGATCGAAGCAACAAAACCTTTCCGCTTCAGCTCATCCAGGGCCTTCTCCGGATCATCGACTACGATGCGCAGTACGCCGAACTCCTCGTTTTCCGCAATGGTCAACGCTTTGATATCTACCCCGGATTCTCCCAGCGCGCGCGAGGCCTCATAAAGCCTGCCCTTCTTGTTCTCCAGGAATATGGAAATCTGGGTAACCTTCATTTTACCTCTCCTTTATATAACCCGTTTATCGATAATACGCTTGGCCTTGCCCTCGCTTCTTTCAATTGACTTTGGCTCGCCCAGCCGTACTTTTACACCGATACTCATGACCGACTCTATCTCCTTGGCAATACGCTCCTCGAAACTCTGCAAATACTTGATCTCCGCGGAAAAACAACACTCCATGAGCTCGACCAGCACCTCCAGCGTATCCACGCCGTTCTTCCCTCTCTCAACCACCAGCTGGTAATGCGGCTCGGTCCCCTCGACGGCAAGCAGCGCCTCTTCGATCTGCGACGGAAAAACATTGATCCCGCGCACGATAAGCATATCGTCAGTCCTGCCCAGGATACGGCTGATACGCGGAGAGGTGCGGCCGCAAGCGCAAGGCGCATAATCGATGCTTACGATATCCCGGGTGCGGTAACGGATCAAAGGCATGCCTGTCTTGGTGATCGGGGTAATCACCAGCTCGCCTGGCTCTCCCGGGCCGAGGGGCTCCAGAGTCTTAGGATCCACTACCTCGGGATAAAAAACATCCGAAGCGATATGCAGGCCTTTCTTGCACTGGCACTCGCAGGCTACCCCCGGTCCGATTATCTCGGACAAACCGTATATATCTATCGCGCTCATCCCCCAACGGGCCTGGATCTGTTTGCGCATCGCTTCGCTCCATGGCTCGGCCCCGAATATGCCAATCTCCCAGCTTCCCTTGCCGGTGGAAAAACCTGCCTCCGCGGCTGTCTCCGCCATGTACAAGGCGTAAGACGGCGTGCAGGCGAGTATCCTCGGCTTGAAATCATGCAGGATCTTCAGCTGGCGTTTTGTCTGCCCGGAAGAACAAGGTATAACGGTCAAGCCGAGTTTAAGGCTGCCGTAATGCAGCCCCAAGCCACCGGTAAAAAGCCCGTAGCCGTAAGCGATCTGGATCATATCCCCGGGCACTGCTCCGGCGCAGCATAGGGCGCGGGCGATCACCTCGGACCAAAGATCTATATCTTCCCGGGAGTAACCGACGACAATCGGATTACCCGTGGTCCCGCTGGTCACATGCAGCTCCCGGATATCCTTAAGGCCCCGGGAAAAAAGCTTGAACGGGTAATGGTCGCGCAAGTCGTCTTTGACAGTAAAAGGAAGTTTGACGATATCCCCGATGGAGCGGATATCCCGGCAGGAAACCCCCGCTTCCTTGAACTTCTTGCGGTAAAAAGGCGAGTTTGCATTGACTTTGCCGACAAGATCCTTAAGCCGGGCAGACTGAAGTTTTTTCAGAGGCTTCTCTGCCATGCATTCGATTTTCTTATTGTAGATCATTTTTGCTCTCCGCGCGGCCGGCCAGGAAGATGTTCCTGTTCTCTTCTTTGCCCAGTTTCAGTTTCCTGTCCAATGCCTCAAGCCAGCTCTTTTCGCTGACCGGCAGGAATGAAGACAAAACCCCGAGCATATATGTATTCAGGAGTATTTTCTTGCTCCCCACTGCCTTGTGCGCCTTTTCCAGGTAAGGAAAAAGGTC
>CAZNGC010000189.1:0-1762 GCA_964572435.1 uncultured Planctomycetales bacterium
CCAGCGCTTCCATGCCCGCCGGGCTGAAGATAACCTATATTATCCAGATGTGGGCCGGGCGTCTTGAGTTTATGTCGATTTTTACGTTGATGGGTGTTTTTGTAGCCGTGATAAAAGGAAGATGATGCGTAATCCCGGGTTTGGAAAAAAGACTATATTTGCGGCTTCCTTCTTGGTTTGTTTTTTCGTCGCCGCGTATTCTTTCGCCGAGACGCTTTCCAGCGCTGAGCTGATCGAAAATTCCAAGAAATACGACGGTAAAACAGTTACATATATCGGAGAAGTTATCGGCGACATAATGCGGCGCGGGAATTTTTCCTGGGTCAACATAAGCGACGGGGAGAACGCGATAGGTGTATGGATGAGCGCGGATATGGCAAAAACAATAAAATTTACCGGGAATTATAAATCAAAGGGCGATAAACTGAAGGTAACCGGTATATTTAACCGCGCGTGCATACAGCACGGAGGGGACCTGGATATTCACGCCCAGGCGGTGTCTAAGACAGAGGAAGGCGCCCGGGTTGAGCGTCCCTTGCGCGATGATAAAAAGAAGCTTGGTATTATTTTATTGGGAGCCGTGTTTTTTATATGGATATTAACATTATTCAAACGCAAATAGCAGACGATTTAGCCGGCGTTTCATCCTCTATCGGCCTGGAGGCGGTGCGGGTAAAGTATTTAGGCAGAAAAGGCGTGCTTGCGGAATTGACCGGATCGATCGGGACTCTTCCGGCCGAAGAGAGGGGTATTTTTGGCAAACAGGTTAACGCGTTGAAGAGTAGAATAACCGAGTTGATCAGAGAAAGAGAGATTGTCTTGGGTGGCAGCGCTGATCCCGCGAAACAGGAAGAATTGGATATTGAACTTCCCGGCCTCGCCCAGGAACTCGGCGGCAGCCACCTGATAACCCAGGTTATCGAGCAGGTATGCGGGATATTCAGCCGCATGGGTTTCTCGATCGTCGAAGGTCCGGAGGTCGAGACCGAATATAATAATTTCACGGGTTTGAATATTCCGCTGGACCATCCGTCGCGCGACGCCTTCGACACATTCTATTTGAAGAAATATCCCAAGCTTCTTTTACGCAGCCATACTTCCCCGATGCAGGTGCGCGCGATGAAAACACATAAGCCTCCGTTAGCCGTAGTCGTGCCGGGAAGGGTATATCGACCGGACGCGGTGGATGCCAGCCATCTTTTTATGTTTTATCAGATCGAGGGGTTATTGGTAGATGAAAATATCAAATTCTCGGACTTGAAAGGCATTCTTGAATTTTTTGCGAAAAGTGTATTCGGGCAGGATATCAAAATGCGCTTCAGGCCGCATTTTTTCCCCTTTACCGAACCTTCTGCGGAAGTCGATATTTCTTGCATAATTTGTAAAGGTAAAGGATGTTCTGTTTGCGGCAGGAAGGGCTGGCTTGAGATCCTGGGTTGCGGCATGGTCCATCCGAATGTTTTCAAGCAGGTAGGGTATCCGGACGGCAAATACACTGGTTTTGCTTTCGGTATGGGGGTGGAAAGGATCGCCATGTTGAAATACGGGATTAACGATATTCGGCTATTTTTTCAAAACGACATGAGGTTTTTGAAACAATTTTAAAATGTTTTAACGGGGGTTTTATTTGAAGTGAAAGTTTCTTATGATTGGTTGAAGGATTTTGTGGATTTAAAGATTTCTCCGAAAGAGTTGGCGGATAAGCTGACTATGGCGGGGCTGGAGGTGGTTTCTCTGGAGGAGAAATCCGGAGATTCCGTGC
>CAZNGC010000190.1:0-1761 GCA_964572435.1 uncultured Planctomycetales bacterium
AAGAACGCCCAGCTTAAGGCCCCCAAAAAGATTATGATCGAAATAATGGTGCGCCAGGCAATCTTGGAAGAAAGTGTCTTTGATTGCGTAAGGAGGCTGCGCAAAAGAAGAAGGTCGGCCTTGGCCGATTCCAGGATACTTAAATTCTCCCTGTAACGGGAAATAAGCTGTTGGGGGTCAGGCGGCAATTCCTTCTGGCTCTCTATAACCTGGTTCAGTTTAGACTCGATACTACTCCTCAAAAACGTCCGCCTGTCCGCAAAACGCGTATTCTCCAGCAGTTCCGATAGTTTCTCCAGGTCTTTTTTTACCGTTTCGATTTCGCCATTCGGAATTACCCATATATCGCGTATCTCCACAACCCTTTCTAAAACCTCACCGGGGCCAAGGTCAAACCTTCCGTAGGCAACATAGCAATTTTCCTGGGCGTCATAGAGGACCTGCAAGTCAGCGCTATCTACTACATCTTCCGGCTTCACCTCTTTGGGTAAAGGCGCCTTTATCGTAACACCCTGCTGCTGTTCTTTAGAAGGATTGACCGCGACAATCTTAAGCACGACATCAGCCAAGGCAGGGCCATTATATAATAAGGTAAGAATTGTAAAAAATAATATAAAGATTCTACTCCTACGCATTCATCCCCAAGGGCTATAACCCACTTTTATACTCATACCAGGTCTGGACAACCGGTTTATTGGCGATATTATCAACCATCTTCCTGGTCAATTCCATGACCGCCTTCAACTCCTGCGTCTTGTTCTTCAGATAGACAATATCGCCCTGTTTCTCCGCGGAAACATCGTATATTTTGTCCAGCTTTATCCCGAGCTTGCCGGAAACCTGTTGTACCTGCTTGGTTAAATCCGACAACCGGCTGAAGACCGGCTTTAACGCCGCGCCCTGGGCGACCACGCCTGCCTGCGCCGCCTTTGCCAGCAAATCATTGCCGATATTATCCAGGGCATTCTTGATAACGGAAAACTGCCCATTCATGGCGTCCGCCACATCCTTTAAATCGTCTATTTCCGAGGTCGTCCCCAATATAGTAGTTACCTGGTCATAAACATCCCCTATGTCCGTATCGGTCACCCTGATAGTCAGGGCATCGCTGACCCCTTTTGTGGATTCGGAACATACAACGGTAAAATCTCCCTTGCCCCAATTTTGGGAAAACTCCACGTCATATTCGTATATCCCGGTACTGCCGATCTCCTCCATCAACCCTTTGCTCAATTTTTGATTGTTATCAGCATTATAGACGTCCACAGCGGGGCTCAACCCGGAAAAAGTACGGTATCTAATAGTCAAAGTTTCACCGGTCTTTATGGAATTCTCGGTATTGAGTATGCTCGATTTGACATGCGGAGTGACCTCTGTAGCCAACGTAACACTCATCTGATCCTGGGCGGCGGCTATTGCCGCGGGAATGGTTTCTTTCGTAGCAGTCAGGATTTCATCGGTCCCGGCCTTTACTTCGGAGATTTTTTCCTGCGTTTTTTCCGATTGGGCCTGGACAGCCGCGATCACTTCAACGGTATTACTCTCCAAAGAGTCCTGCAAAGACTGCAGCTCCAATTCCTGTTCATAGAGCTCCTTTTCGGAGGTCACATCCACGCTTCCCCCGGAGGTGTAACTTGATTCGCGGTAAGAAATCTGCGCTTTGATAAAATATGTCTTGCCCGATTCCAACCCGGTATTTGCCCAGCTGAAAGTAAATACCCCCTGGTCATTCGGCGTGGTGGATGTCATCTCTTTGATCAG
>CAZNGC010000191.1:0-1737 GCA_964572435.1 uncultured Planctomycetales bacterium
GGCCGGATTCCCTGTTCCTGCTTTTATACCTTTCCGGGTTAAGATCGAAATTGGGTATTGACCTGCATATCGCGCATGTAGACCATGCCTTGCGCGAGGGTTCTTCCGGAGACGCTGTTTTTGTAAAGTCCTGGGCTCAAAGGTTGGGAATTCCCATAAGTATCGTGAGATTGGATGGGCTCGCATGGGGAAAGGGGTCGCTTGAGGAGAACTGCAGGCAGGCGAGGATTGATTTCCTGGTCCGCGTAGCCAAAAAGATCGGGGCCGATAAAATCGCCCTCGGCCACAATCTCGATGACCAGGCGGAAACTGTGCTCATGCGCCTTCTGCGCGGAACCGGATTGTCCGGGCTCTCCGGAATTTCCCTTAGGCGCAGCATCAAGGGTGTGGTTTTTATTCGTCCACTTTTGGAAACCAGCCGCAAAGAAATCACTTTGTTCCTGAAAAAGAAAAATATCCGGCCGAGGATCGATCCTACCAATAAAGAGGACATATTCTTCCGTAATAAGATAAGGAATAAGCTTATTCCCATGCTTAGAAAGGAATATAACGTCAATATAAGCGGAGTCCTTGCAAATCTTGGCGAGAGCGCTTCTTGTGATTACGAGTACCTCGGAAAGGCTGCGAGAAAGGCGCTCGGGGGCGACCGTTTAAGTTTCGCTCTTGCAAAGCTCATGAAACTGCATCCGGCGTTATTCAGGTTGAAAATCAGGCAATGCGTAGCCACGATCAAAGGGGATACACGCAGGATAACCTTCCAGCATATCAGGGAGATAGAGGATTTACTGTGGAACCGTCCGGCAGGCTCAATCGTGGATTTGCCTTGCGGCATTGCCGCGCGAAAAACCCGCAATACCCTAAAGCTGTATAAGCGCTAAAGCCATAAAGTACTTGATTTTACATCCTCTTGAATATATAATAATTTTTCTGTACCGCCTTGTCAGCAAATACCTAAACTATAATAACGGAGAAACGGAGCCATGCAGAATAAACCCAAGCCAAATAAGAATAATTTTCTGAAAAGATCGCCCCTGGGGTGGATATTGATCATCTTCTTCTTTATCATGCTGGTAAACAGCATCAATAATATTCCCTTAAACGGCGTGCCCAAGGAAATATCCTACAGCCAGTTCTTCAGGACTGTCAAAGAGAACCCCCAAAGCGTAAAGCGGGCCACCAAGACCGAGAATATCCTTGAGGGAGAATTTACGGACAACAGTAAATTTTTCGTTAATCTTGCGGATAACGACCCGGAAATGCTCTCTCTGATGCGCCAGAACATCAAGGATTTTGAAGTCAAGCCCGCGCGCACATTCTGGGTATCCCTGCTTTTTAACCTCGGCCCGATACTTCTGCTGATCGTTTTCTGGTGGATGATGGCTGCCCGCGGCGAACAGCTGGGGAGCAGGATAATGAGCTTCGGGAAGGTCAAATCGAAAATACAAAGCGATAACGAAAAGGCCACTTTCAACGATGTTGCCGGAGTGGATGAAGCGAAAGAGGAGCTGAAGGAGGTAATTGAATTTCTTAAAGACCCCAAGAAATTCCAAAGGCTGGGAGGAAAAATCCCCAAGGGAGTGCTCTTGATCGGGCCTCCCGGATGCGGGAAAACCCTGATTGCCCGGGCAGTAGCCGGGGAAGCAGGAGTGCCTTTTTTCGGAATTTCCGGATCGGATTTCGTGGAGAGGTTTGTGGGAGTGGGGGCCAGCGGGGTGCGAGATCTGTTGGAGCAGGGCC
>CAZNGC010000192.1:0-1728 GCA_964572435.1 uncultured Planctomycetales bacterium
GCTGCTGGACCTGGAGGCGCGCAGAAGGTCAACCAGTTCATGGGCACAAAGCCTGTATAGTTCCATGCGGATTACTCGATTATCTTAGGGACGCTAAAACACTGTTCCTGGCTCGAAGGGGCATTCTCAAGCGCCTTCTGCGGAGGAAGCGACTGGCGCGGTAGGTCGTCCCTGAGCACGTTGCTGATCGGCAGGATATGGCTGGCGGGCTTAACCTGAGTGACATCCAAAACGCTCAACTTGTCGATAAAGCCCAGTATATCATGGAGCTGCCTGGAAAGCTTATCCAGCTCTTCCGCCTTCAACTCGATACGCGCAAGGTGCGCGACATATTCAACCGTATTCTTGTCTATCGCCATATCTACCCCCGATTTAAAAAAATATGATAGCATCCTTTATCTCAAAAGTCAATGCCGCTGAAGCGCGTTGTTCCTTTTAAGTTGACAAAGTGTCTAAAACCTGTAGAATATTACTAATTAACTTTTACCTGAAATGACCAAAAACAACCCCTCGCCACAACCAAAATATTATCTTAACGATCAAGGCCGGTTCGTTGTCGAGAACTATAATTACTCCAAGCCATTCGCCAACTTCTTCCCGGGCATCGCCGGAAAATACGGCATACCGATGTGGGTTTTTTACGTCAACCGCGGCCAATGCATATGCGGTTTCGGAATCAAAGACAAAGACCAGGCGATAATGGAGTTCTTGCCAGCGAACAAATCGTGGCAGCTTGTCTCCAGTTTCGGATTCCGCACGTTCATCAAGATTAAAACGTCCGGGAAGCAGCTTTATTACGAACCATTCCATAACGGATACCTTAACCTGCAATACCGCCTTAAAAACTCCATGAGCGCGGATTCAAGCAGCCTTATAATCGAAGAAGAAAATCCCGCGCTCGGTTTGAAAATCAGAGTTGAATACTTTACCATACCTAACGACGCATTTTCCGGGCTTAGCCGGGCGCTTACCATAGAAAACACCGGCAAAAAACCATTTACCGGCCAATTGATCGACGGGCTGGCAAGAATAATCCCCTTCGGAACGCATAATTTCTTTTTAAAAGAAATGTCCCGCACTATCGAGGCCTGGATGAAGGTGGACAATCTCGAACACGATGTTCCGTTCTTCAGGCTGGCGGTGGATCCTGCCGACCGGCCGGAAGTAGTGCATATCGACGAAGGTAATTTCTACCTGGGGTTCCATTTTGAAGGCGGCAAGGCAAAAATAATCCGTCCAATCGTCGACCCCGAGACTGTTTTCGGAACAGTAACCGACTTTTCTTATCCCGCCCAATTCCTCTCTGATCCTAAGTTCATATACCCGAAGAAACAAATTACTATGGGTAAAACCCCGAGCGCCCTCCTTCCGGCCAGCCTAAGCCTAAAACCTAAGGAATTCAAAACTTTTTATTCGGTTACCGGCCAGGCGCGCAACGTTAAAACCTTGAATTCTTCTGTGCGGAAAATTGTCAGACCAGGCTATCTTGAGAATAAGCTCTCCGAAAACGCGCAGCTTATCAGGGAACTCGAGAAAAACATATTGACGGACAGTTCCTCCAGAGAATTCAACCTTTACGCAAGCCAAACCTATATCGATAATATAATGCGCGGCGGCTTCCCCCAGGTTTTTAAATCGGGGCATGTTTTTTACCTTTACTCCCGCAAACACGGAGACCTGGAACGCGACTACAATAAATTCCAACTGCAGCCGAGTTATCTTTCCCAG
>CAZNGC010000193.1:0-1717 GCA_964572435.1 uncultured Planctomycetales bacterium
GAGCTACTCCGCCAAATCAACCGGAATATCGAACAACTATTTTTTCCTATAGGCTTCCAGGAAAGAATCGCAATAAATATTCTTGTTCAGGATAACTTCCGCGGTTATCAACGCGTCAAGCAGATCTTTGTCCGTGGGATCAAGTATAGCAGAATCCAGGCCATATACAACTGCCATTGTTAGAAAAATCCTGTTGACCAGTTTGCGCAAAACCGTCCCCTGCGAAACATTGCTTAATCCGAGAACGGTCCTGGGAGATGGCTGGGAAATAATCTTGAATTCCGAAATGGAATCAAGGATGTCCTTCATCTGCCCCTGGGCTACGTTTACCGGCAGTACGATCGGGTCAAGATAAAGCCTCTCTACCGGAAATGAACGCTCCTGGCAATTAGAAACAATCGCGGCTGCCAGCTCAAGGCGTTGTTCTTTGTTCTGCGGTATGCCTTTTGAACTAATGGTAATACCGATTATCCCGGCGTTATATTTGGCCGCCAAAGGGAATAACGCGTCCATCTTTTCCGGGTCGGCAGTCGTGGAATTGATGATAACTTTATTCCTCGACGACTTCAATCCTTCTTCGATAACCGAAGGCTTGCTGGAATCCAGGCAAAGCGTCTTATCAGTCACTTCCTGGATTGCCTCTACCAGCCAGACAATGTCAGATAAAGGCTGTTTGGAGGCCGGTCCGCAGTTTACATCCAGGGCATCCGCTCCGCAGGCGAGCTGCTCCAGGGCGCATTTTTGCACAATCAGCTTATTGCGTTCTTTGATCGCCGAGCCTCTGTTCGACTACAGGCCGTTAATCATATCGCCGATTATAAACATATCATCCTCGCGGTAGGTGGTCTTTTTCTTGAAAATATTTTTTATGTATGCGGATATCCTTCGGGCAGCCTCCGGATGGCGCAGAACCAGCAAATCCGCCCCCGACTGAATCAGGCTGGAGGCGGTAACCGTTTCCCAAACAATCCCGTATTCGGGGCTTATCCTGGACTCTTTCGCCCTCCAGGCCTCCTGGCCAACAAAACATATGAAGGGCGACGCCAAAGTTTTATCTCCCGACAAGCCGGCAAGCCTTGCTCTCTCCATGATCGAATACGCATACTCCAGCCCATAGCCCAGAGCCCCGATGGTTGGATTAATAACTATCCTTTCCAGGCCCAACCCCATATCTGAAATCAATATGTTCAGCTGCTTGGCTATGTTTATGTCTATCGGGCTTTCGGCAATAATGCTGTGCCCGTCGGCAAGGGCGCCGGCGGCTATCGTCTTATAATTATCCTGCACGGCGCAACCGATAAGGCAGCGCTCTCCCCCCGCCGCTTCAGAACAAGCCGGAAGGATCCGGCTGTCTTTGGCGTCATCGCCGCATCCGGTAATCACTAACGGCACATCCACCTTCTTCAAAAGCATAGAAATGAATTCCGCGGTTTCCTTCGCCCCTTTATCGCCGTAATCGGGATGCGCCCCCTGCATTCTTACGCATAACAATTCAGCCTTGAATTCATTGACGCATTTATCGGCCCATTCAAAAGGGTCATTTAGAGATCCCCCGTAAGCGGCAACGAGTTCTTCCGGCCAATCCCTGGGCGGTTCATCCCATATCTCGAAAGCTACCGCGGGAGGGTTAGGTATCTCTCCTTCGGCAAACAACAATGGCAGGCTGTTCTCTCCGCCGATCCGCACAATGCTTCCGCGTGTCCCGCCTTCTGTTTTA
>CAZNGC010000194.1:0-1689 GCA_964572435.1 uncultured Planctomycetales bacterium
GGCCCTGACGTCCCTTCCCGCCGGGATTTTAAAAGCGGCGGCAGGAATATCCTCCCGAGGCTTTGGGGCAGGTTAAACGGCAGCCTGCTTTCTTGCGAAGATTCCCTTTTTTGCCTGGCGCTCCACCAGCGCAGGTTCGGAAAGCCTCTTTGCCTAAAGAACGTAATCGACGCCGGGCTGATCCTGAAGAAATACCAAGATATCCTGGATTGGGGTTATCTGTTTAAAGAGGCAAGATCCGGGAGGATGGGCTCGAGCATGTTTTTTCTGCTGGAGCAGGTAAAGATTGTTTTCGGCGGAGAGATCCGCATGCCGGATTTGAAGCAGTTATGTCCGTCTATTATCAGGAGAAAGCTGGCTGCTTCTTTTATCAGGCGTAATATTTTTTCCGTTTCCGCAATCGGGAACGCGAAGAAACTGTATTTAAAGGCGCACTTTCTCTTATATGATGATTTTCTTGAGCCGGCGGTTTATGTATTGAATATTCCGCAGGAACAGTTTGCCAAGTTTTACGGGCTTAAGCAGAATAGCGAAAACACGAATTCGCTGTACAGAAAAAGGATAGCTTATATATTTTACCGGAGTATCAGAGATATATTCAGAAAGAGCCGTCATGAACAGCCCTATGATTGAAATAACCAATTTGTCCAAGGAGTTCCACCCGTCAGCGGATTTTCTGCTGTCGCTTCCCGGGAAGCGAAAAATCCTGGCTTTAGACAGAGTCAATCTGCGTGTCGAAAAAGGCGAATTGTTTTCTTTGATCGGCCCCAACGGGGCAGGCAAGACAACTTTGATAAAGATCCTGGCCGGATCGATTCTCCCCACGCGGGGGAAAGTGCTTATCGGCGGGTATGACGCGGCCCGCGAGGAAATGAAAGTTAAAACACTTATCGGTATCGTAGCCGGTGAGGAGAGGAGTTTTTACTGGCGGCTATCAGGCAGGCAGAATCTGGAGTTTTTTGCCGCTCTTTATGGTTTGAAGAAAGAAGAGGCGGACAGCAGAATAGTTTACTTGATGCGGATGCTGAATATCAGCGACGCTGGGATGAGGTTCCAGGAGTATCCGTCAGGGCTGAAACAGAAATTCTTTATAGCCAGGAGCCTTTTGCATGAGCCGGAAGTGGTGATTATGGATGAACCTACCCGGAATCTCGATCCTTTGGCCGCGGAGGACTTGAGGATTTTTATCAAGGAAGAGCTTGTGGGCAAAAAAGGGAAAACCGTGATATTCTGCACGCATAACCTTGCCGAGTCGTCGTTTTTCGGCGGCCGGGTAGCCGTTATGAATAAAGGCAGGATTGTTTCGTGCGGGCCATTGGGCGAACTGGCAGCCGGCGCAGGGTTGCCGTCGGGGGCCAGCCCGGAAGAGGTATTCAAACATTATGTCAATGCGTAAGGTTATTGCTTTTATAAAAAGGGATTTCAGGACTGAATTAAGCTATAGATTCGTTTTTCTCCTGCGCGTACTGAAGATATTCATATCCATATTCACTTTCTATTTTATATCGAACCTGGTGGATAATGGAGCGTCAGTTTATCTATCCGAGTACGGCGGCAAGTATTTCCCGTTTGTGCTGATAGGGCTTGCTTTCTACGAATATGTTTTTGCGACATTATACAGTATCGCGCAGACAATAAGGACAGAGCAGATGATGGGTACGCTGGAATCGGTATTGGCGACACCCACGA
>CAZNGC010000195.1:0-1646 GCA_964572435.1 uncultured Planctomycetales bacterium
CCTTTTCGAGCCTTCCGATGTATACCTGGAGAGGCAGCGATTTTGAGTTAACTTTTACCTTATCTTTGAGGTAGAGGTATCTATTGCCCTTTATTGTCTTTACGGTCAAATTTGGCATGGTTTAATTCCCCTGAGCTTCGATGAACGAAAAAGGTATTCCAGGGTTAACCGGGTTGCGCTGTAGTCGCCGCCACTGAAAGCGGGGATTTACCATCGGAGCGTTGGCAGTCCTATCACAAGTTAAAGGCTGAAAACGCTTATGCCGGGGACGCTGAAAGCTACCTTGTGGCAAAGGAGCAGAAGCGTAAAAACATAGCAAAAGTCGTTAAGGCAGGAAAAGCCAAAGGTGTAATTAGAAGATACGGAGTATGACAATGGAAGACATAACAATCCACGAATTTGATTTTGCCCTTATCAATGAATTTTTCACAGAGCTTGGACGGCAGGGGCCCGGCAGCCTCGAAGAAACCATCAGGGCATTAGGTTTTATCGGCAATCTTTCGAACAAAACAAAAATTGCCGATTTAGGCTGCGGCACAGGCTTTCAAACAATGGTTCTGGCACAAAATACAGAAGCAACCATCACCGCCCTCGACCTTTGCGCCGGTTCGATTGATAAACTTAATGCAACAGCCGGAAAACTCGGTTTGCAGAACAGGGTAAAAGGTATCGTCGGTTCAATGGATGATTTGCCGTTTCGGGATGACGAATTCGATCTTATATGGTCTGAGGGGGCTATTGCCAATATAGGTTTTGAAAACGGCTTGAATTACTGGAAGCGCTTCCTCAAAAAAGATGGTTATGTTGCCGTAACGTATGAGTCATGGTTTACCGATGAACGCCCCGCTGAAATTGAGAAGTGGTGGTTGGACGCAGTTCCTGAAATCGGCACAATAGGGCATAACATTTCCATCATGCAAAAAGCAGGTTACATCCCTGTTGCCGTATTTACGCTGCCTGAAAGTTGTTGGATAGACCATTATTTTATTCCGCAAAAAGCAAGGCAAGAGGAATTCTTGAAAGAACATGCGGGAAATAAAACTGTTGAGGATATGATTGCATTTATGCGGCGTGAGGCAGACCTGTATTCAAAATACAAACAGTATTATGGATATGTATTTTATATCGGGAAAAAGATATAAAGTTGTTTCCTGGAATCAGAGAATTCGCCGGATTTCAAGTCCCGGCCGACCGGATCTGCAAGGCTCTCGACCCCTATAGCATCCAGTCGCTCGAAGCCCGGCGACATGCTGGTGCGGGTGCGGATCGTCGTGCCCGACCGGCTGACGGAGGAGGAGCGCGAACTCTATACGCGCCTGTTCGGGATCGAGGGGCACAAGCCCTCCGCGAAGGGCGCGAAGAAGGGCAAGGGCTTCTTCCAGGACGTCGTCGACAAGATGAGAGAGTCGGTGAAGTGAGGGGGATCTCGCTTCCTGTTCGCTTTTTGGAAAACGTACCTGACATGGGTCCCGGTGCGGCTGGTAGAGAATTGTACTTGGCGGGACAGCAGGATTCAGCGCCGGGAGTGCAATTGAGGATGTTGAATCCTGCGGGAACGAGCGGATATCCCCATACACTGGACCGTGGTGGTTATCGCCACGCACTGCCCCCGCCCCAAGGGGCGGGGGAGGAGGCCGGAGGCCGGG
>CAZNGC010000196.1:0-1645 GCA_964572435.1 uncultured Planctomycetales bacterium
GAAATTGATACGGAACGGATAAAGAAAATAACGAGTTCTACTCTGGAAGGTCTTACTAAGAAAGAATTGAATCTTTCCGCAATAGTGGGAAAAACTATTGAAGCGAAAGAAAGAAGACTGGTACCTGAAGTCATTTGCGATTTCTTTCTTGGCGCGTCACCGTACTGGGGCGTTACACCAAAACTGGCTGCCGGTCAATCTGGCGGAATCTTTTCTATCGGTAGAATACCCCGCAATCTGTGGCCGCGCGGCGCGGCCCTTGAATCACGGTTTGGCGTGTTAGGGCGTGAGTACAAAGCAATATGCTTTGATAAGGAAAGAGTTAAAAAGGACGGCACGTTGGAATGGCTAACTCCCGGCCATCCGCTCTTTGAATGTATCCGCGAGGAAACGCAGGAGTCCTTTTTGAGGGAAATTAAAAAAGGGGCTGTCTATTACGATCTTTATCGCGAGAGCCCTTCACGGCTGGATGTATTTACCGCGTCCATCATCGACGGTGCGGGCCAGGTACTCCATAGACGGATTTTCGTTATCGAAACCAAATCCGATAAAAGCATGGAATTGCGCCAACCTACGATCTTCCTGGATATCATCGCTGCAGGCCAAACCGAAAACATACCGAATAATGATGGCATGCCTGCGAAGGAAGAACTGGAATCCTATCTGATAAACAATGCCCTGGCAGACTATAAAAAAGAAGTGGAGCAGGAACGCCGGAAAGAACTGGACACCATCGAACGGCACCTGGAACTAAGCATGAACGCGCTGATTCACCGGCAGAATGTCAAACTCGGAGAGATGATTGAAGCGAAAGAAAATAACCGAGCCTGGCAGGGTATTGATGGACAGATAGCCCAGATTGAAAACCGTATACTGGAATTATCAAACCGGTTGGATATGAGGAAAGAAAAGCTGGTCAAGGAACGCCAGATATCCATTACCGATATCCGACATCTCGGCAGTGTCTGGGTAGTGCCGCATCCCGACAGAGAAAATCCTGAAATAAAGGCTATGCGCAGTAATGACGAAATAGAAAAAATCGCCGTAGATATCGTTATTAAGCACGAAGAAGCCCAGGGCCGGAAAGTTCAAAGCGTGGAAAAAGACAACCGCGGCTTTGACTTAATTTCTCGAGCCTACCACCCTGAAGACCCGGAGACGGCCATTGATGTAAGGTTCATTGAAGTGAAAGGCCGCGCGGAAATGGGCGAAGTGGCGCTTACTGAAAATGAATTCAAGACCGCTGGCCGTTTGGGTAACGATTATTTTCTTTATGTTGTCTATAATTGTTCATCGAAACCAGAGATACGCATAATTCAAAACCCGGCCATATTGGGATGGCAACCGATTGTAAAAATAGAGCATTACCAAATTAAAGCAGATGATATTATGAAGAACAGCGTAAGCGGGGAGATCAAGTGATGAATATGCATATCAAACGCCTCATCGAAGTGGACCTCCCCATCCGGCGGATCAGCGAACATGCCCGCAAGGAAAAAAATATGCGCACCGGTCATCCCTGGCACCTGCATATCTGGTGGGCGCGGCGGCCCTGGGGCGCATGCCGGTCGGTGGCCTTTGCTTCGCGTTTGCCCGCGCCGAGCGATCCCCACTGCCCCAAAGAATTTCTTGCCCCGGCGCCAAA
>CAZNGC010000197.1:0-1638 GCA_964572435.1 uncultured Planctomycetales bacterium
CGGTTATCGCTACGCTCATTATGAGGAGAAGGGGCGGGACGAGATAGAATTCAAGAACGGGATGGTTTTAGACAGGTATTCTTCGCCGGTAATCGATAAAAACGGAAAATATTTCGGCAGGATCTGGACGTTCCGCGATATAACCGAGATCAGGCAGGCGGAGGAGGAATTGAAAAAAGACCTCCACGACCTGGAGGTTTTCTATAAGGCTTCTATCGGCAGGGAGGAGCGCATATTGGATCTTAAGAAACAGATAAAGGAACTTGAGAAAAAATTAGGCGGGCCGGCAGGGACCGGTAAATAAACATGACGATGCTTTTGTACTTCTACGGCCTGGCGTTTATCCTCATGGGCCTGGTGTTGATTGCCATTCCGCGGAAAGAGGATTTCCTCGGTATCGGTAGGAACTTCTGGGCGCTTGCGTTTTTTGGATTCACCCACGGGATAAACTCCTGGATCAATATCCTGCTTATAAGCAGGGGGGGCATTGATTCCGGGTTGCTTTCCGTCATAGGCGCGGTATTCCTGCCGGTTTCCTTTATCTTTATAGTCTTATTCGGTGTGCTTAACTTTAGGCAAAGACACCCGGAATGGAAATGGCCTATCTATATCCCATTTGCCTGCCTGATACCGTGGTTTCTGGCATGCGTTACCGGTAAAGGCGCATTGGCCGCCGGTATAATGGCCCGTTATTTTATCTGCCTGCCGGGTATAACGATAATTATATATGAGATAATCATCAGGCTGGTTTCTTATAAAAAAGAATTGCCTGTAGCGGTCTTCTTCAGCGCGGTGATCTTTGTGTTTTCCAGCGGGGTATTCGCCCTTGCCTCCGGGCTGGTCGTCCCACAGGCGGATTTTTTCCCCGCCTCCTGGATCAATTACGGTAATTTCATAAAGGCATTCGGATTCCCGGTGCAAAATATCCGCATATTTTGCGCCATCTTTATGTCGGCATCGGCATTCGGGATGACCGGGATCGTTTATAAGGATAAGGACAAGGTGCGCCTGATCGGCGGGGTCAGGAGGAAAGTCCTGATTTTTACCGTCTTGTTCAGCGCGGTCATATTGATAATCAGTGTCCTGGCAATGTATTTCTCCGGGATATTCGCTAT
This sequence comes from uncultured Planctomycetales bacterium, assembly GCA_964572435.1. Lineage (GTDB taxonomy): Bacteria > Omnitrophota > Gorgyraeia > Gygaellales > Profunditerraquicolaceae > UBA6249. The sequence goes on from CAZNGC010000197.1 coordinate 1,116, forward strand.
CCGCCAGATTACATTCAGCCAGCAGCAGGCAATTGTGCGCCTGATGGCTAATTCCATCAGCGAAATGATTGATTCCGAGGTCAAAGAATTGCAGGCATATGTGGCCAGCCCGAGCATCTGGGGGGCCGTGATCAAGGACGCGAACGCGCGATACTCCGCGATAGCCGAGAAAAACAGGCCCGGGTATTTTGAGGAAATGGACAGGAAGTGGAACAATTCTTTAGCCAGCGGGCCGGTGGTGGATAAATATATCAACACTTTGCTTAGCCTGCGGCTTAAAAAGTTCGCCGAGACAAAAGGCAATATCAGCGAGATATTCTTTACGGACAGATGCGGCGGCCTGGCGGTTGCTTCGGGGAAAACAAGCGATTTCTATCAGGCTGATGAAGGATGGTGGCAGAAAACCTTTAATTCCGGCAAGGGCAGTGTTTTTATCGGCGATATCGAATATGACGAGTCCAGCCGGAACTGGTCGATCAGTATAGCCGTGCCGGGGCTGGAAAAAGGCGACGTGATCGGCGTA
>CAZNGC010000198.1:0-1634 GCA_964572435.1 uncultured Planctomycetales bacterium
GAATATAAGGAAGAGGATGACAAAAAGTAATGACTGCAAAACGCGATTACTATGAGATCCTGGGTGTTGCCAGAGGCGCAAGCATAGACGAGATCAAAAAGGCTTACCGTGAGCTTGCTTTGCGCCATCATCCTGATCGCGTTCCTGCGGAGCAGAAAAAAGAAGCGGAAGAAAAATTCAAGGAGATCTCCGAGGCCTATGCTGTCCTGTCGGATCCGCAGAAACGCCAGCTTTACGACCAGTATGGCCATTCCGGCATCGACCAGAAAAATGCCTACGAGGATATCTTCAAAGGCGCCGATTTCTCCAGTATTTTCGGAGGCAGCGGAGGGAGCATCTTTGACGATATCTTCGGTGATCTGGGTTTCGATATTTTTGGTTCGCGCACGCGCTCTGGAAGAAATCGGCGCGGGAGGGACCTGGAGATCGCCGTAAGTATTTCCCTGGAGGAGGCTGCAAGCGGGGTCGAGAAAACGATCACCGTTCCCCGCTACGAGCCATGCTCCACCTGTTCCGGTACCGGAGCAAAACCCGGGAGCAAAAAAAGCAATTGTTCTCAGTGCGGCGGCTCCGGCCGGGTAGTCATGTCCAGCGGATTTTTTCAGATGACACAAACCTGTCCCCGTTGCCACGGAGAGGGCCACATCGTTACCAATCCCTGTCCGGACTGTAAAGGCGAAGGCAGGGCCAGGGTTACCCGTAATATAAAGGTAAAGATCCCGGCAGGGGTTGATAACGGTTCGACTTTGAGGATCAAGGGGGAGGGAGAAGCTGGGACCGCCGGCAGAGGCGACCTCTTTGTGATCATTGAGGTCAGGCCGCATCCGGTTTTTGAGAGGCATGAAGATAACCTTCTTGTGGAAGTTGATATCAGTATCGCTAAGGCGGTCCTGGGAGGCGAGGCGGAGGTCCCGACGCTTGGCGGTAAGGTTAAGATGAAGATTCCGCCAGGTACTCCCGCAGGAAAGGTTTTCCGTCTCAAGGATAGGGGCATGCCGGATCTTCACGGCCGCGGCACCGGGGATGAGCTGGTCCGCGTGAACATCAATATCCCGGCAAGGCTTAATAATGAGCAGCGCCGGGCAATGGAGGACTTTGCCAGGGCAAGCGGCGAGTTATCCGATAAAGAAGGATTTACCGACAGGATCAAGAAAGCATTTCAATAGACTGCTTTCCGCACGGCTGGTGCGGCGAGCGAAGCAGGAGGGATAATGCCGAATTACGACTACGAATGTACTGCTTGCGGCCATAGGTTTGAGGCCTTCCAGCAGATGTCAGATAAACCGTTGGCCAAGTGCCCGAAGTGCTCCAAGAAGGTTAAAAGGCTCATTGGCGGAGGCTCCGGGATAATTTTCAAAGGCTCCGGTTTTTACGCCACCGATTACAAGAAGAAATCTTCGGGTGAGGCTCCCCATACTTGCCCCAAGGCTAAAGAAGGATGCGCGGGCTGTGGTTAAGCCGGGGCATCTTTTTGCCTGTTACTGGCTTCCTGTAATTCTGGTCTGCGCGCTGATTTTTATCTGTTCGTCGATTCCGGGAACGGATATCCCGTCCGTGATCGCCTCACAGGATAAGACAATGCATTTCCTGATCTATGCGGCGCTCGGCTTTTTTTTCATCAGGGCACTGCGCGG
>CAZNGC010000199.1:0-1623 GCA_964572435.1 uncultured Planctomycetales bacterium
CGATGAGCACCATCACCCCGATGGCAATCCCGGCCACAGAAATAAGCGCGGTCAGGGAAATAATCTTTTCTTTCTTCCCCGCCCTCAGGTACCTCTGGCTGAGCCATAACTCCGAAAGCATCTATTCTTTACCCTCTTCCTGTTTCCTCAACAGGGGGAATAAAATCACATCCCTTATCGCAGGCTGGTCCGTAAACAGCATGACCAGCCTGTCGATACCGATGCCCAGGCCACCGGCAGGAGGCATCCCGTGCTCCAGGGCCAGGACATAATCGTCGTCCACGTTCTTCTCTTCCCCGGGATTTAAATCCCTGATCTCCTCCTCAAAACGCCTGCGCTGTTCGACGGGGTCGTTCAATTCGGAATAGGCATTGGCGATTTCCATACCGGCAACATAGAGCTCGAACCTTTCCGAAACCAGCGGGTTTTCCCTGCTAGTCTTGGCCAGCGGGCAGAGGCTGGTGAAATAGTCCGTGACAAAAACCGGGTTTACCTGCAATCCTTCTTCCAGCGCATCCTCGATAATCTTGTTTATCTGCGAACGGCTCAAGCGGTTTTTATCCCTGGCAAACCCCTTTGCCTGTAATTTCTCAAGCATTTTTTCCGGCTCATCCGAAGGCTCGATGCCGAACTTATCCCTGACCAGGCCGGCAAACGACTGTCTCAACCATGGCGCTTTCAGCGAAATAGCCTTGCCCTGGAAAATCAACTCCTCCTTGCCCAGGACCTCCCTGGCCACATGACAGACCAACTCCTGCGTAAGGTTGATCATATCTTCGTAATCCGCGTATGCCTGGTAAACCTCGAGCATGGTGAACTCCGGGTTATGCCTGGTCGAGACGCCTTCGTTGCGGAAGGAACGGTTGATCTCGTAAACCCGGTCGAGCCCTCCCACCAGCAGGCGCTTCAGGTAAAGCTCGGGCGCGATCCTCAAATACAGGTCCATGGAATATTCGTTATGGAAAGTCTTGAACGGCCTTCCCGCCGCCCCGCCTGCGATATCGTGCATCATCGGAGTCTCCACCTCCAGGAAACCTTTACCGTCGAGGAAATCGCGGACCGAACGGATAATCCGGGCGCGCAGGATAAATACCTTTTTTACCTCCTCGTTGGAAAGAAGGTCGAGGTAACGCTGCCTGTAACGCAGTTCGACATCCTTGAGCCCATGCCATTTCTCGGGCAGCGGGCGCAGGGCCTTGGACAATATCGTAAAATCAAGGACCTTGACCGTAAGCTCTCCTGTGCGCGTCTTGAAAAGCTCGCCGCTTACACTGATAATATCCGCGATATCCAGGCTTTCGATCAAGCCGGCTTTTCCCTCGCCAACCACATCGCATTTAAGGTAAAGCTGGATCTTGCCGGTATTATCCCTTAAATCCATGAAGCTGACTTTGCCGTGGCTGCGGTTAGCCGTAATCCTGCCGCACAAGGCTACTTTCTTGCCTTCCTCGAAAGAAGACAAGACGCTGCCTATATTATCGTGCCGGGGTACTTCAGCCGGATACAAAGGCACATTTTTAGCTTTAAGGGCCTCTAATTTGGCGATTCTCTGCTGAATTAGTTCGTTAATGTCCATAGATGAGTAATTATATCGTACATTTAGGGTTATGTCAAAAGAAAATG
>CAZNGC010000200.1:0-1604 GCA_964572435.1 uncultured Planctomycetales bacterium
CTGGACAAGGCGAATACGGGGAGATTTGGTAATCCCGTCCCGACTGAGGTTGATACCGGGACCCGTAAGGGACCGGGGATACTGGTTACCGGGCACGACCTGCTCGATCTCTACGAGCTACTTGAGCAGACCGAAGACACCGGGATCAACGTCTATACCCACGGAGAAATGCTCCCTGCTCATGCTTACCCGGAATTAAAAAAGTTCAAGCATCTGGCCGGTAATTACGGCGGGGCCTGGCAGGATCAGAAGAAGGAATTTAATGATTTCCCTGGCGCAATCCTGGTGACTACCAACTGCGTATTGATCCCGCCTCAGAATACATATCTGGACCGGCTCTTTACTACCGGTATCGCCGGAGTGCCGGGGGCGGTGCATATTAAGGGGCGCGATTTTTCCGCGCTGATCCGGAAAGCGAAGTCGCTGCCTGCGCTTGCCGATGCGCCGGGTAAAAAGATCCTCACTGGGTTCCACCATACAGCAATCCTGGGAGTCGCCGAGAAGATCATCGCTGCCGTGAAAGCCGGCAAGATCAGGCGTTTCTTCCTGGTCGGCGGATGCGACGGGGCCAAGACCGGGCGCAACTACTACACGGAATTTGCGGAAAAGGTCCCGCAGGATTGCATAATCCTTACTCTTGGCTGCGGCAAGAACCGTTTCAATAAATATGATTTCGGTTCCATCGTCGGCATACCGCGTCTCCTTGATATCGGCCAGTGCAATAACGCTTATTCGGCTATTCAGGTGGCGGTAGCGCTTTCCAAGGCCTTTAACTGCGGGGTCAATGATCTGCCTTTATCATTGATCCTTTCCTGGTTTGAACAAAAGGCGGTGGCGATCCTGCTGACACTTTTATACCTTGGGGTCAAGGACATCCGGGTTGGGCCGACCCCTCCGGCTTTCCTGACACCGAACGTATTCAAGGTGCTGCAGGACCAGTACGGATTGAAACTCATAACCACGCCGGATAAAGATCTGGCGGATATCCTGGGAGGATAAGATGAAAGAAAAAATCGAAGAGGTATTAAATAAGATCAGGCCGTCACTGCAGGCTGACGGCGGCGATGTGCAGCTTTTGGACGTTTCTGCCGACGGTATCGTCAAGGTCAGGCTGAAAGGCGCCTGTGGCTGCTGCCCGATGTCGCAGATGACGCTTAAGAACGGGATCGAGAGCATGCTTAAGAGGGAAGTGCCGCAGGTAAAAGAAGTGATCTCCGCATAAAAGAATTGCGGCGTTTATCGGCGTATGCGATAATATGAGTGGTCTTTACGGGAGAAGGCAATGAGCGCTATCGAGATACGGGATAAGGTTTTTTGGGTGGGGGTAGTTGACTGGAATATGCGCAACTTCCACGGTCATACATTTTCCACCAAGAGAGGCTCGACCTATAATTCTTACTTGGTTGTCGGCGAGAAGATCGCTTTGGTTGACGCGGTTTTCGGCCCATTTGCCGGCGAGATGCTCGAAAATATCCGCGAAGTCCTTCCTCTGGAAAGGATCGACTACGTGGTCGCCAATCACGTTGAGACCGACCATTCCGGAGCCCTCCCTGATCTTTTAAAACTCATCCCCCACGCCAAGGTCTTGGGGACCGCCAAATGCA
>CAZNGC010000201.1:0-1595 GCA_964572435.1 uncultured Planctomycetales bacterium
AAAGGTACTCTGGAGCCCGAGGTAAAAATATGGAAATAAAGGATTTCGGAAGGGTGGGTGTTTTGATGGGAGGGCCTTCTTCGGAGAGGGAGATTTCCTTTAAGAGCGGCAAGGCTGTATTGAACGCGCTTAAGGAAAGCGGGGTAGAGGCGGTAGAGGTGGATATTTCTACCGACGACAGGAAGGAAAACGCGCGTCTGTTGAAGAGTTTCGGCCTCGACTGCGCTTTCATCGCCTTGCACGGCAGGTTCGGCGAAGATGGCACCGTGCAGGAGATACTGGAGGGCATCGGTCTGGTTTATACCGGTTCGGGGATAGAATCAAGCCGTCTGGCTATGGATAAGATAGGCTCGCTGACGGCTTTCAGGGCCGGCGGGCTCAACGTGCCGGGTTAAGTTTTTCTGGAGAAGGGCGGATATTCCGGGGGCAGGGAATTCGGCAAGGAACTCGTGTTGCCGCTTGTAGTCAAGCCGGCGAACCATGGTTCAAGCATAGGCTTGTCGATCGTCGATTCCGAAAACCTGCTCAAGCCGGCTATCGAGGAGGCATTCAGGTACGACGAGAGGATAATCATCGAGGAGTATATCCGCGGAAGGGAGCTTACCGTCGGGGTGCTTGATGAAACCGCCCTGCCGGTTGTCGAAATAGTCCCGAAACATAAATTCTTCGATTTTGAGGCGAAGTACCAGGCCGGCCTTACCGAATATATCGTTCCGGCCAGGCTTTGCCCGGAGACAGCGGAAAGAATTCAACAGTCCGCTCTGTCCGCACATAAGATCCTGGGTTGTTCCGGGTGTTCGCGTACCGACATCATAATGACGGAAGACGGGACCCCTTTTGTCATAGAGACCAACACTATCCCCGGCATGACCGCCACCAGTCTTTTACCCAAGGCTGCCCGGGTCCTGGGTATCGATTTTACCAGGCTTTGCCTTAAATTATTGGAACTGGCATATGAAAAAGCAGAAGTTTAGGATCCCGGTAAGTGCTATCGTCATACCGGCAATAATTTTACTTGCTATCTCGTTGTTATTGGGATATATTTGGAAAGTCCTGTCCACTTCGGATTTTTTTTCAGTCAAAAAGGTCATGGTGAGGAATTCCGCGCAGTCCTTCGATTACCTGAAGGGAAGGAATATTTTCAGCCTGGACCTCGGCTCTGAATCGCGCAGGGAGATGCTCAAATGCGCGGATTGCCGTAAGATCAGATTCTTGAAGATACTGCCGGACTGCCTGATTGTGGACTTCGTCAAGCGCAAGCCGGTAGCAATTGCCAAATTCTACAAGAACTACGTAGTGGACGGGGAAGGGTTTTTTTTCACTCCGGCCGGTTCGATTGAAGAGGCGGAGCTGCCCGTGATTTACGGGCTGGAGACAAAGATATTCGGTCCAAAACCGGGCGTGAAGTATAAGCGTCCGGAGATAGACCTGGCTTTGAGCATAATCAAAGAATTCAACGCCAACCGTTCGTTAAGGCATTTTACTTTAAAACGGGTTGATGTCGCCGGCACGCAAAACGCTTCGATCTTTATCCTGCTGCCGAAACAGGCGGTTGATTATACCAGGCCTGTCCCGCTTGTCGGCTGGTACGGGTT
>CAZNGC010000202.1:0-1571 GCA_964572435.1 uncultured Planctomycetales bacterium
TCCAGGCCGGCGGTCATTAAAGAGATACTTGGCACCAAAAGGAACCTTCCCCCGTTGATTTTTGTTTCTCCTCAAGAGAAGCTTATGCACGCGGTTTCTCTGATCCAGGAGTACAATATTTCACAGCTGCCAGTAATTGAAAATAATGAAATCGTCGGTAGTTTGAACGAAGCCTCCCTGATGCAGTTGCTGCATGACGGGATTGAATTCGAAAGACAGGATATTTCTACGGTGATGGGGAAACCTTTGCCTTCACTCGATGAAAATACCGATGTATCGGAAGCATACAGGGTACTTTTATCGGGAGCAACGGGGATTGTGGTAAAACATAAAGGCTTGCCTTTTGGTTTAGTTACTCGGGCGGATTTGTTATCATTTTGGCTTACGCAGAAGAAAGGGGATAGCAGTGAGGTTTCAGACGCGCGCGATTCATGATGGGCAGCCGGTAGATAGCCTGACCGGTTCGGTGATCGTCCCGATTTATCAGACTTCGACATTCCAGCAGGAGGGTATCGGTAGGAATAAGGGCTATGAATATTCCCGTTCGGGAAACCCAACCCGCAGGGCTTTGGAGGCCTCATTAGCTTCTTTAGAAAACGGGAAATTCGCCTTGGCTTTTGCTTCGGGAGTTGCCGCCACAACCGCGGTATTTAACCTGCTTAAAAAAGGTGACCATGTTATTGCCGGTGATGACCTGTACGGGGGGACCTACCGCCTTCTGGAAAAAGTTTTTAAAAATTGGGTATTCGCTGTTACCTACGACGATGTGGACGATGTTAGTACTTTTGGAGATTCGGTCCGTAAAAATACCAGGTTGATCTGGATTGAGTCACCGACTAACCCGTTGCTTAAGGTAATTGACATAGGTAAGCTTTCAGCAATAGCGCATGAAAGAAAAGTATTGCTCGCGGTCGATAATACTTTTGCCAGCCCGTATTTCCAGAAACCGCTTGATTTAGGAGCCGACATATCCGTGCACAGCACCACGAAATATATTGCCGGGCATAGCGATATTATCGGTGGAGCGGTAATCGTCAACGATTTGAAATTATATAACGATTTGAAATTCTATCAGAATGCGGAAGGGGCGGTACCAGGGATATGGGATTGCTGGTTAACTCTGCGCGGCATAAAAACCCTTCCTGTAAGGATGAGGGAGCATGAAAAAAACGCGCTTTTTCTGGCAAAGTTCCTTTCGGGGCACAAGAAGATAGCGGAAGTATATTACCCCGGGCTTAAGAGTGATAAGGGTTATAAAACAGCAAGAAAACAGATGAGTGGTTTTAGCGGTATGTTAAGCGTGAGGATAAAGGGAGGTTTCGATTCCGTCGAAAGATTTATTCCCGGCCTTAAGATTTTTTCTCTCGCGGAGAGCCTGGGCGGAGTAGAATCTTTAGTCTGCTATCCCTCCAGGATGACCCATGGGGCGATCCTTAAAGAAGACAGGGAAAAGCGCGGTATCACGGATAATTTCTTGAGGTTTTCCATAGGGATTGAGGATAAACTCGTCCTGAAACGCGACCTGGATCTCGCAGCTCAGTACTGGTTAGTTGCTGCCGAGCACCGGATTG
>CAZNGC010000203.1:0-418 GCA_964572435.1 uncultured Planctomycetales bacterium
GCTCTGGAGGCTTGATCCGTTCTGGTATCATTTGGAAAATATCCTGCTGCATTCCGTCAACTCCGTCCTCGTTTTCTTGCTTTTTTACGCCATTTTTTCCGGATATTACCTGGCTTTTCTGACGGCACTCATCTTTTGCATCCATCCTATACATGCAGAAGCGGTGAACTTCATTTCTGGCAGGGCCGATATCCTGCAAGGCCTTTTTACTCTCCTTACGATGCTTTTTTATTTTCGCTATGCCGCTACTAAGCGGCAGTTCCTATTTGTCCTTTCGTTGTTGAGTTTCGCGCTGGCGCTCATTACCCGTGAGGCCGGGTTCCTTTTCGCGATTCCCTTCTTTATTCTGTATGCCGGAAGGAAAAATGGGGTAGAGCGTTTTTCACTGGCATCGCATTTTTTTACCTTTTCCGCCCGG
>CAZNGC010000203.1:428-1549 GCA_964572435.1 uncultured Planctomycetales bacterium
TCGCCTTTCGGTTCTTGTACCGGTAGAGATGGTTCCGCAAAGCGAACTGCCCTTCGGTCTTGACCTGCTTAACCTTACCAATATTATCCTGCGCTATCTTTATCTGTTGATCTTCCCGGGTGGCATGTATATGCTCAGGACGGTTCCGGCGATCACCTCGTTTTTCTCCTGGGGAGCCGTTCTGCCGGCTGTATTCGTTGTTGCTTTATCGGCGGTATTTATCTGGGCAGTCCTGACCCGTCGGAAAATAGCGGTCTTTGGTATACTCTGGTTTATTTCCGGGGTTTGCTATCTGCTGGCGTTCATGCACAAGTTTTCCGGACTGGTGAGCATGGAGGAGCACTGGGTTTATTTGCCCTGCCTCGGGATCATCCTAATTGCGGTCAGCCTCATGCTTAAATTGAGGCCGCGCAAGCTCTGCATTACGGTTATTTCCGGCGTCCTGATTTCTTATGCGGTCACGGACTTCATGGAATTGGAGCGATCAGCTTGTTTTATACCGCCGCCAGATAAGGCTCGTAGACCCGGGGATAACATATATAATAAAGAACGGCCTCCTCCGGGCACTGATTAAGTCCGGCGAACGGGAACAGGCCCTGAAGATGGCCCGGGACATGGTTGTTTTTTACAGATCGGATCAGTCGTATGTAACATTAGGGAATTTGCTTAAGGATATGGGCCGGTATGAGGAAGCCAGGCAGGCCTATGATGCCGCCTTGAAGATGGATTATTTCTGCCTGGGCGCAAACCTGGGGCTGCGCGCCTTAAGCGAAAAAACCGGGCGTGATTACGAGGATGATTTTATCCGCAAGCTTCCGCCGCAGGAGGCAGAGATTGTGCGTGCCATAAAATACGGGAGGTTCAACGAAGCCCGGGTCGCCCTGGAAAAGCTCCTCGACTCTTCGCCTTCTCCCAGGTATTATACGCTTGCCGGGATCGCCCTGGCCAAAGCCGGCAGTTACCGCAGTGCGATCGGGTGTTTCCGCGAAGCTATTAAAATGGACCCGGACCATCTGCAGGCCTGGTATAATCTCGGCGTTGCATATGAAAAGATCAGGGATTACGGCAATTCGGAAGAGGCCTTCCGCCAATTTAGAAACAGGAAGGATAAGTGAACGACA
>CAZNGC010000204.1:0-1527 GCA_964572435.1 uncultured Planctomycetales bacterium
ATATATGTGACCTCCTGCAGTGCAGCCTGGAGATCCTGGATTAAATCCCCCACTCGGCGCAATATCAGAAGATCAGCGATGTTGCCCGGGCCGCCGGCATGCAGACCCTTTATGAGTCCGGGATCAAGAAAGTTGAGGCTGGGATCACTTCTCTTGAAGAAGTGCTTTCCGTTACCCTGGGGGCTGAATAATGTTGAAGTTTTATTATATAGCGAGGAACAGCCTTGGTTCTAAAGAGACAGGGGTAGAAGAGGGGCTGAACCAGGAAGAGGTCGTAAGCAAGATTCAGGCAAGGGGATTGATTGTCATCAGCGTTATACCCGAGAGTGCCGAGACGCATGAGAACACCGGTTTTAAAGTTGCGGTCAAGGCCCAGGTAAGGCTGAAACGAGACAGGATTACCAGTGACGACCTCACCCTGTTTTGCCGCCAACTGGCGACTTTGCTGGGTGCCGGTGTTACAATACTTAAAAGCCTGGATATAATTTCCAAGCAGGTAGTCAGCAAGAAGCTTTACGCTGTAGTCGTGGACTTGCAGAAGAATATGGAAGCCGGCCTTAGTTTTCATGAAGCGATGGTAAAACACCCGAAGGTTTTCTCCGATCTCTGGGTCAACCTGGTGGAAAGCGGGGAGGCAAGCGGCAACCTGGCGGTAGTCTTGAGCCGTCTGGCCACTTACCTGGAGAGGGACGCGGAATTCAGGGGCAAGATTATTTCAGCGTTGATTTACCCGGCGATCCTCTTGTCCGCCGGGCTTGGGGCGTTATTCCTGATGGCGGTAAAGATTGTCCCCACGTTTGCCGAGATATTCAAAGGGTTCAATATCGACCTGCCTTTGCTTACCAAGATCCTGTTGAAAGTGAGCGATTTTTTGAGATTCAATATGCTTGCCATTTTTCTGGTTACCGGAGGGGTGATTTTCGCTTTTAAAAATTATATCAAGACTAAGGCCGGGCGCCGTAATTTCGAGAACTTCAAGTTCAAGATGCCTATTTTCGGGGAATTCTTCATGTCCTTGAACGTAGAAAGGTTCTCTTCGGAAATGTCCACGCTTCTGGAGTCGGGGGTACCTATTTTATATTCGTTGGAGATTTCCGAACGCAGCGTCGGCAACCTGGTTATGGCCGATATTATCCGCAAGATCAAGGATGATGTCCGCGAGGGGAAATCCCTGCGCGAGCCATTGGAAAAAAGCGCTTTTTTTGACCCGATGTTTATACAGATGGTGAGTATAGGCGAGGAGATCGGAGAGTTGCCGCAAATGTTCAAGAAAATCAATACTTTCTATCAGGATTACTGCGGGGTGTTTTTGGCGCGTTTCGTTTCGATGTTTGAGCCGCTTGTTCTGGTTTTTATCGGCGGGGTGATCGGCATCATGATTACCGGCATATTCCTGCCGATATTCGAGATTTCAAAAATTTCAGGATAATTATTGACAATTTCTATCAGAAGGATAGAATGAAGCCGTTATTACAAGGAGGAATCTGATGAAAAAGGGTTTTACGTTAATCGAATTAATCGTCGTTA